>JAEUSQ010000007.1 GCA_016788705.1 Bacteroidetes Order II. bacterium | reverse complement strand
CTAAAACGACCTTCCGATTTTAACAAAACCATCTGGCAACGCTGACGAAATGCGTGGCTCTTGCCATTTCGATAGCCATGTTCCAGTTCTGCACGCTGTTTTGCGCTTAAATTGATCTCTAATTTTCTACCCATGTTTTTTAGAGATATTAGAATAGTAGCCAATTATTTTGTTCCCATACTTATCATAAAATGGCATTGGATTTAAACCGCTTTACTTTAATGTTTTCAACAATTTTGTCTTGTATTTCAAGAAATATATCTAATTATGAAAACAAGTTAAATAAGGGATCAAACAATATTAAATTATGATTTTTATCTCGCAAAAAAATCACAACATTCGTTGCAGAGGTTTTAACCAGGCCCATCGGCTTTATACCACAGGCCTATTTTTCGCGACTTGCTTGCGAGAGGTTACCAAGTGCCCAAGTCCCACTTCCAATAGTTGTTTATCCAGCATTTGGAAAAAAAAGTCTTTTTCATGCTGTCGGATTACCGCTTTTTCGTGTGCCTCGGCCAAGGCGATGGGATAACCATTCCCTTTTTCGGCCTGATCTAACACCACAGCATGGATGAGGCCAAGCCATTGCGGATGTTGTGTCACCCAATAGGGCAACTCCACCCGTGCCACTTCAGACACCCCCCCCCGCCCTTTCACATGCACATAAAAAAATACAATTTGTTGCTCCGGGCCATAAGTTTTCAGGACATGCGATGCCGAAGCATACAGCGCACTGCGTTGCCCAGGTTGTAGTACCTTAGAAAAGACATGCCGATCGGTAAGCGTATCCAAAGAAATCCCCCCTAACCGTGCCAAAAGGTTTCGTACTTCGGTCGTATTGGGCTGGCTGATATACGAAGCCACCGGAATTGCCGCCTCCCGAAATTGTGATAAAACCGCACGATACTGATCCAATACCGCTTTTTGCAATGCTTCGTTTTTAAGTTCCGAGACCATCCACCGGATTAAAGTACCATCCGAGAGGGCTACGATGGGGCGATCTGGCACTTGTACACCCAATGCCAATTGAAAAAGAGCGGCCAACTCGCGCACATCACGCACGGCGGAAACCCAATCGGCCTTGATGCTGTCTTCAGAATATCCAAACTCAGCCGCATCCTGATCCCGATACCGCAATTCTGCATGTGCACGCATTAAAGCACGTTCGTGCGTACCATATTGAAACGCGATGTGGCTCACCTGCAAGAGATAACAGGCGGGTTCGATGTGGTGATCTGGAAAAATCTGCGAACCATCGGTGGCAGCCACTGTTACCACTTCGGGACGCATAGGTGGCAAGACAGCCTCAGCAAGCACCGTTAATGGCCGTGCAATCAATTCCTTTTTTCTGGATTCGGGCACAACTTCGGGAAGATGCACCAAAGAAGGATCCGACAGAATACCGATTGCGGCACTGCATTGTTCGTTCTTGCGTACCTGTGCCTCGGATTGATACAGGCCAAAAGCCGCCATTTGGGACTGAATTTGGTTGAAGTCTATCATGCGATGGGGGGAAGTTTTAGGACTAAAATAAGAAGTTTGATGGCAGCAGAGGTTGTCGATTGTATTTTATCTTTATTTCTGTTCCATCAATCCCAAAACGTTGGCTACGCTTTACTATCATGTACCGTTTTGTGCCCGGCGGTGCATCTATTGTGATTTTTACTTTGTGACCACCAATCGCCTCTTCGAGCCTTTTGCCGACGCCTTGATTTTGGAAATCGAACACCAAGGGCGGAAATATGGAAAAAAAGAACCAATCAACACCCTCTATTTTGGGGGTGGGACTCCATCCCTCATGCCTTTGGCCCAACTGGTCCGTATTTTGGAGGCAACGGCACAGTGGTTTGACCTTTCAGCGGTATCCGAAACCACGATCGAAGTGAATCCGGATGACCTAAACCTACCCTATTTGCAAGGATTACGCGATATTGGATTTGACCGCCTAAGCATTGGCATACAATCTTTCCATGAAGCCGACTTACAGTTTCTGGGACGGGCACACAACCAAAAGCAGGCCTACGAGAGCTTATATCTGGCACGAAAAGCCGGCTTTGACAATTTTTCCATAGATCTGATTTATGGTTTGCCCCACCAATCACTGGCTGACTGGGAGCACAACTTGGAAACGGCCACCAAGCAAGAAGTCCCGCATATTTCGGCGTATAGCCTTACCGTAGAGGCAGGAACCGTACTCAATAAAAAAGTAGAAAAAGGCCAGGTAATCCCAACAGACGAAGGCGATATGGGCAATCTGTTCGGTTTTACAGCAGGTTATCTTACCCGAATGAAATACGAACATTACGAGATTTCTAATTATGCCCGCCCCGGATTTCGATCTCAGCACAACCAGCGCTACTGGACGCACGAAAATTATATCGGATTTGGGCCTTCTGCCCATTCATTCTGGTGGGATCACCCCCCCAGTGCATACATCCACCGTTGGGCCAATGTACGCAACCTGCAACAATACCAAAACCAACTCCTCCAAAAATACGCCCTGCCGATCGCCGAGCACGACCGCCTGACGGCACAAGAGGTGATCAACGAGTATGTGATGCTTCGGCTCCGCACCGATGATGGGTTAGACCTTTCGCATTTGGAACAACACTATGGTTACGATTTGTTGATGGAAAAATTAGACGAAATCGCGTGGTTAGAAGCCGAGTCGTTTATTTACCCCGTCAAAAAACACCGGCTTCGCCTTACTTTAAAGGGCAAATTGGTCTGCGATGCCTTGACGCAACGCTTGCTTAAAAATTAACTCTACCCAACATGAAACAATTGTTTTTATTCTGCTTATGCCTTTTTATTGCGGCTTGTAATCCAGAAAAGCCTGCGCCAGACACCCTCCCTAAAGCAGACGAGCCGATTTTTCGGGAAGAGGGGCGATTATGGATCATGAACACAGATTCGAGCCGAGTAGCCGATTTCAAGATTGAAATTGCGGATTCGCCCGAAGAGCAGGAAATGGGTCTTATGAACCGTACCTCTCTCCCCGAAAATAGTGGGATGCTCTTCATCTTTCCTAAAGAAGAGCCACAGCAATTTTGGATGGCCAATACGCTTATTTCTTTAGACTTGGTGTTCATCAATGCCGAAAAGAAAGTAGTCACCGTTGCAAAGTTAGCCCAACCTCAGTCCACAGCGGGTATTCCTTCTGCTGCTCCAGCAAAATATGTTTTAGAAATTGCTGGTGGGCAAGCCGATCACTTTGGCATTACGGAAGGAATGACCATGAACTTCTCGCGCACCGATGCCAAGTAGCCATAAGACCAGTCTAAATACAAACAGGCGTGCCGAATACCGACACGCCTGATTTCTCATGCATCTTTTAGCGGGACAACCCTTAATCGTCTAATCCGTCTTCGTCCATTTCGTACGAATCGCCTTCATCATCGTCCACATCGTCTTCGTCCCGATCCAACTCGTCTTCCATGTCTTCTAAGCCCAAAGCCGGGTCATCTATGCCCAGATCGGGATCAATGTCTAAGAGATCATCCACCTCATCTTCTTCATCATCCAACACATCATCCTCTTCCTCCTCCTCAAGAGGGACTTCGAGCAGGAACTTGGTGTCCGCATCATCTTCATCTTCAACAATAATCGGTTTTTTCGCTGCGGCTTTTTTAGATTTTTCGGCTTTTGTTTTCGCCGCTGCCACATGTAATTGATAAACCGACTCTTCTTCGTCTTCCGAGACCAGATAAATCAGGTTTTCAGCGATCAGTTTACGAAAAATCTGAACCGCACAGGGGATATATCCCATGCCCAATTTAAACAGCCGGACACGCTTCGGACTAACCTGCAAGACGTAGCCATCTTTCATTTTTGAGACCACGTATTCTTTACGCTTGTCTAATCCCACACTTGGTGGTGAATTCCAAAGATCCATATTTATCCTTCAATAGTTTCGGTTTATGACTTATGCTTCATCTTCCCAGTCTTCATCATCGTCCCAGTCTTCTTCTTCGTCATCCCAATCTTCCTCCTCGTCATCGTCCCAATCTTCGTCGTCATCGTCCCAATCTTCGTCGTCATCATCCCAATCTTCGTCGTCATCGTCCCAATCTTCCTCCTCGTCATCCCACTCCTCTTCTTCGTCCCAATCTTCCTCCTCGGCTAATTCATCCTCAGCAACAAAGAGTGGTGTCGTAAAATTTGGTCCATACAGAATACCCAATGATTCTGTCTCGATCGCTGGTTCCTTAAACATGGCATGATTTAATTGGTGTTTTGGAAAAAGACGGCGGGAAGATAAGAAAGCGAACAAAAGGATGCTATACGTATATTCGTTTTTTTAAGTCCTACAACAAGTTTTCTTTTGGAAATTGACGGAGTGGCTCGTTGAACAACGGAAAAGATTGTTTATTTTCAGCCACAATTTTTTATTCATCCTTTTTTGTCTGCCGTAGCATTGAAAAACAACCCGCTTAACGAAACCCTTGCAGATGTTCCTTCCTCCGATGTTCCAGTGTGGACATCGGCTGATGCACAAGCCCTTTACTTTGTGGATGCCTGGGGCCAGCCATATTTTTCGGTTAACGAATTTGGTAATATGGGCATAAAGCCTGTTTATAAGTCTCATGTTTGTATGGATCTATACAAACTTGTAGAAGAACTCCGCGACAAAGAAAACCTATCTTTTCCGGTGGTAATCCGGTTTATGGACTTGTTGCGGTCGCGTGTGATTGAGCTAAACGAGGCATTTCGTGCGGCTATTAACGAGGCTGGGTATAAAAACGTGTATCAAGGGGTTTATCCCATCAAAGTAAACCAGATGCACGAGGTGGTAGAAGAAATTCTCGAAGCTGGTCAGCCTTATAATTTTGGGTTAGAGTGCGGATCGAAATCTGAACTTATTGCCACCTTGCCCTATCTGGAAAAAGATGGCATGTTGCTTATTTGCAATGGGTATAAAGACGCGACCATGCTGCACCTGATGCTCACTTTCCAGAAAATTGGGAAAAAGGTTTTACCAGTCGTAGAGAAGTATAGCGAATTCAAACTCATTCTACAGATTGCCGACACCTTAAAAATCCAACCCCAATTTGGCATTCGGGTTCGTCTCTCCAGCACAGGCATCGGACAATGGGCCACTTCCAGCGGAGACCAGTCTAAGTTTGGTGTTACCATCTCCGAATTATTAGACATTGTAGAAGCGCTCAAGGAACGCCAGCAGGAAGATGCCCTAAAATTAGTCCATTTTCATTTAGGCAGCCAGATTTCCGACATCAAGTTTCTCAAAAATGCCATCAAAGAAACGGCACGGGTGTATGCGAAACTACACCAACAAGGAATGAATGGTGTAGACTATATGGACGTGGGCGGAGGCTTGGGGGTGAATTATGAAGCCGGAACGATAGATCCGCTCAATGGCATTAATTATGGCTTCGAGGAGTACGTAAACTGTGTGGTATATGGCATCATGGAAGTTTGTGATTATGAAAGTGTACCACACCCAATTATCGTTTCGGAAAGTGGTCGGGCCATTACTGCACATCATTCCGTTTTGGTCACCGAGGCCATTGGTTCTACCCAGCGCCCAGAGTTGAATCCAGAATTTGAGCTTTACCCCACTGACCACGATGTCTTGAAGGAACTTTGGAAAACCCTTCAGACCTTGCGGGCCACCCCTGCCCTACGTCTAAACCAATTACTCGAAGTCTATCACGACACACTAGAACTCCGCCAGCAATCCGACACCCTGTTCACCTTTGGTTATCTCGATCTGGAGCAAAAAGCCCAAACTGAACGCCTGTATTGGACCATCTGCAAAGAAATCAATGACCGCGTTCATGCCGCAAAATCGGAATGGCTCCCACAAGAATTGGATGATTTAGATGATCACCTTGTAGATCAGTACTTGTGCGATTTCTCCCTCTTCCAATCTATGTTGGATTATTGGAGCATTGACCAGCGCTTTCCGATCATGCCTATTCATCGCCTGAATGAAGAGCCTACCCGAAGGGCCACGTTGGTGGATCTTACCTGCGACTCCGACGGCAAGATCCGAAATTTCATTTGTCCGGACTATGACAAACATTTTCTGGAGGTCCATCCACTCCGCGAACCTGAACCTTATTATCTTGGCTTTTTCTTGATGGGGGCCTACCAAGACATTCTGGGGGACACCCACAACCTGTTTGGCAGGGTGAATGAAGTGCATGTGTATGCAGACGAAGAAGAGCCGAATGACTATTTTGTAGAGAAGGTTATCCGAGGTGCCACCGTCGAGGAAATGTTGGCCACCGTGCAGTATTTCCCCAACCAGCTTCACAAAAGGATGCAAACCTTGCTACAAGACAAAGTGGGACAGGGCTTGCTTCGTCCCAAAAAAGCAAAAGAGTTATTGGACTTGTATGCGGGTTTTTTTAAAGACTACTCCTATTTTTCTTCCCATAACGTCTAAAACCATCTTTTTTATAACGCGCTCATCCAACTTCTGCCATTGGGGAGTCTACAGCTTCTGCTACATGCTCCTATTCCCGCTGTTTTTGGTAGCAGGAAGATCGGATACGTTATATACCCTGTCGTTTACAGTGCGGCGAGGAATTCCCGGACATGCCTACGTCTCTTGGCAAAAAGGATTAGGACACCATCAAGCATCCGAAGTTGCGGCTTTTGGACTCTATCCTAAGAGCCGACTTTCTGCCGTTTTTTCGGCCATTCGGAGTGTAAACGGCTTAATCCTCCCCGAAGAAAATCCGATACCCAAACCTTCCCGAAGACAGTATGTGATTCGTGTACCCGTTACCCGAAACCAGTTTTACGCCGCACGCAACATCCGGGACAATTGGGTTCAACAAGGACGCTACCGGCTGTTTGTTCATGATTGTGTTACCTTTATGTACACTGTTGCCAAAGAAGTGGGTTTGAGTGTACCCCGTAGGCTATTCCGGACATATTCCCCTAAACGCTATTGGCGGGAATTCATGGACGCCAACCGATACAAAGACCGCCTTGAGGAACCACCCCTGTTGCTCTGAATCTATTTAAATTGCATATGCCTAACACAAACAAAAAAGTACGTATAGCTTTGGTTCAGATGGCCATGCATGACAATACCGAGGTAAACCTTAACAAAGCCTTGCGTTTTTGTCGTGATGCCGCTGAACAAGGCGCTGATATCATTTGCCTACCCGAACTTTTTTTGGGGCCTTATTTCTGTAAAACGGAAACGCCTAAGTACTTCGACCAAACAGAACCCATACCCGGCCCAACCACCGATGCCTTTACACCGCTGGCCGCCGAGTTTGACACCACCTTAATCCTAAGCCTCTTTGAAAAGCGTGCACCAGGACTATACCACAACACTGTAGCCCTGTTAGACGGCACCCAAGGCTACATCGGGAAGTACCGTAAAATGCACATTCCCGATGACCCTATGTACTATGAAAAATTTTACTTCACCCCCGGTGATACAGGATTTTGTTCTTGGAATACCCGTAAAGCCTCCATTGGAACCCTGATTTGCTGGGACCAATGGTACCCTGAAGCTGCCCGAATCACGGCCTTGAAAGGCGCTGAAATCCTCTTTTACCCCACAGCAATTGGCTGGCTGGCCTCCGAAAAAGAACAAGCCCAAACCCAGCATAACGCATGGGAAACCATTCAGCGTAGCCATGCCATTGCGAACGGCTGCTTTGTGGTCGCGGTCAATCGGGTGGGCTACGAAGCAGTCCCTGCCGACGAAACGCCTGAAATAGATGCGGGAATCGGGTTTTGGGGACAAAGTTTTGTGGCTGCCCCGAATGGTGAGGTATTGGCGCGGGCCTCTTCTGACCAAGAAGAAGTGCTTATCGTTGATTTAGCACTAGGGATGATTGAAGAAACCCGTCGGTGGTGGCCGTTCTTCCGAGACCGCCGAATTGATGCTTATGCGGGCCTTGACCGCCGATTCTTAAACGATTAACTGCTCTCCCATGCAATCTGAACTGCTCTCTCCGATTCGTTGGTCGCCTGCAGCGTCCGGATTTTCTATGCCTGCCGAATGGGAACCACACGAAGGAACGTGGTTGGTTTGGCCTCATAGTACCGAAACCTGGAAAAACCGTATTGAAGCCGCGCAAACGGCCATCATCTATTTTATTCAAGCACTACATCTTGGCGAACGAATCCACTTGGTCGTTTCGGACGTAGAAGCACAACATAACGTGACGGCACAATTTGCCGCATTAGGGCTTCTTGGAAACGTGGTCTTTCATATCGCGCCAACGGATTGCGAGTGGATCCGAGACTTTGGTGGAGTTTTTTTACGGCAACCGGAAACGGGCGAAGTGGTGGTAATAGACTGGGCTTTCAACAATTGGGGCGGCAAATTTACGGAACAGGAGGCTTACCCACACCTCGAATGGCAAAACGACCTCCCGCGCCGCATGGCGGAAGCCCATCAAGCAGAACGCATCCCGTTGGATTTTATCTTGGAAGGAGGGTCTTTAGAAGTAAATGGGAAAGGGCTTTTGCTCACCTCCGAGGACTGCCTGCTTAATCCCAATCGAAATCCACAATATACGCAACCGGAAATCACCCAATTGCTCTGCGATTACTTGGGCATACGAAAAGTACTTTGGCTGGGCAAGGGCCTCCATAATGACGAAACCGACGGGCACATAGACAACCTTGCACGCTTCGTAAACGACAATACGGTCTTAACGGTTGTTGAACCAGACCCGCAAGACGTAAACCACGACGTCTTGAAAGACAATTTAGAACGCCTAAAACACATGACGGATTTAACCGGAAATCCTTTGCAGATTATTGAATTGGTGATGCCCGATCCGGTTTTTGAAGGCTCAGAACGAATGGCTGCTTCCTATGCCAATTTTTACATAGGAAATGCAGCCATTGTGATGCCGGGCTATGGCACCCCTAAAGATGTCCTTGCCAAGCACACCCTGCAAACTTGTTTCCCCGATCGGCCTGTGGTGGTGGTGCCCTACAACGATCTGATTGTTGGGGGAGGCTCCTTTCATTGCCTCACGCAGCAAGTCCCGATAGGCATGGGCGCGGTTGGAAAAAGTGGTCTTGCCACTGTTGGTTGGTAAGGCAGGTAGCCACGCTAACCCCATTTTATTGTACGCCGGGAAAGTGCTGGACGTATTTGATTTTGAAATCCGGAAAGTGTTCTACTAACTTGATTTTGAAATCCGGAAAGTGTTCTACCATTTTCCATTTACCCGGACGATCTGGAAAATGCTCTACCACTTGCACATGCAAGTCGGCAAAATGAGACACTACCTGCACTTTATAGTCCGGAAAGTGATCCACCAATTTGATTTTACCATATATCTTGCTTAGGTCTGGCTTCCCATTTTTCATCGGGAGCGGTGGGCGGATATCCAGTGACGCCGAGCTTGTTAAGAACAACACCATGAATAATACAAGGGCCGTGAAAGATTTATATATAAGAAGCCCCCTTAAAGCGATTTGTTTTGCCCTTTTTTCTTTCATTTTGGTTGACGGGATTTGTGGTTAAAAAAGGATAATCTACTTGCATATTTGGGGGTGAGCACGGTTTTTCTAACGCTGTCCCTAAAATACGGCTATCCAGCGCCCATTCAACCAGGACGGATGATGTTTTTATAACCCAACTTTTTTCCCCTTTTTGCAGTGCCTCGCCAAACATAGCGCCTGTAACACCGTGATCGCCTTTTAGCCTAGTACCCCTTTCAGGTATTTTCAACATGAGGCTGGGGCCGGAACACCAGTTTGATAGCGGTTACAATTGGTTCACAACGTTCATAGGCTGTATCTTATGTCGCATTGCTTAACCATCCAAGCCCATAATATTTGATAGGCTTCGCCTTCCTATGGCAAACAATAATTATTCGTTGCATGCCATAACGCATGACTCTCTTTGAAAGTGCTGGAGATAAAACCTGGGTCTTGACATGCATAAACGCCCTATCTCTATAATAGATAAACACATGAATACTTATTTTATTCCTCAAACGGACTTACAAGTTTCTCGAATTGGCTTTGGGTGCATGAACCTTGGCGGACTTTGGAACGACGCCCTCGTCTCGTCTGAGATTCGGGAACGCGCCTTTACCGCAATACACACTGCAATCGAGTATGGGTTTAATTTTTTTGACCATGCTGATATTTATACCCTTGGTAAGTCAGAATTGGTTTTTGGTGATTTTCTTCAACAACATCCAGGCTTACGGGAGCGGATCGTTCTGCAATCCAAGTGCGGGATACGGTTTGCGGGGCAACCCTATGCATCGGATCCGCAACGTTACGATTTTAGTTATGACCACATCATTCAATCGGTAGAAGGAAGTCTTAACAGACTAAAAACAGATTATTTAGACCTTTTGTTACTCCATCGTCCAGATCCGTTGGTGGAACCAGAAGAGGTGGCGCGTGCCTTTGAAAAACTCTATACCGACGGTAAAGTACGGCACTTTGGCGTCAGCAACCACACTTCAGGACAAATTGCCCTGCTCAAAAACCACATCACACAGCCGCTGGTGGTCAATCAGGTACAACTCGGCCTTGCACACCCACACCTGATTGCCGAAGGGGTTTGGTTTAACCGAAACGACGGCGTGTATAGCCTTACCAGTAATACTTTGGATTATTGCCGCCTACACCAACTTCAGGTTCAGGCATGGGCGCCTTTGGCAGGCGGGCGACTTTTGGATACAACAGGGCAGGCAGATCCCGCCGCTAAACTAACCGCTGCCCTCATTTGGGAAATGGCCGAACACCACCAAACCACGCCGGAAGCCGTTGCCCTTGCATGGTTGCTGTGTCATCCTGCAAAGATTTTACCGATAATTGGAACCCTTAACCCTAAGCGCATTCGTGCAGTTGCGGCGGCTGATCTGGTTAAATTGTCTCGTGAGGCTTGGTATCGGTTGTTTATTGTCTCGCAAGGGATGCCACTCCCGTAATGGCTTACCCTTTAGTGTGGCGAAGGATATGATCCTGTAAAAAACGAGCACTCGACTTTGGCGTCCGCTTCTGGGTTTCAAAATCCACATGAACAATACCAAACCGTTTACTATAACCGTATCCCCACTCAAAGTTATCCAGTAAGGACCATGCGTAATAACCCCGCACATTTGCCCCCGCTCGAATGGCCTCTTGCAAGGCTTGCAAATGTTGGCTGAAATAGGCCACCCGAAGCGGATCCTCCACAACATCGGTAAAAGCCACTGGCGGGTCGTAAAAGGCCGCCCCGTTTTCTGTGATCCAGATAGGCGGTTGGCCGTATCGCTCGCTGACCCATACCAAAAGTTCTCGGAGTGCAGGAGCATATACCTCCCAGCCCATTTCGGTATAAGTATGACGTGGTTGCAGTACTTTTTGGGCACCAAATAAAGGATCGGAAGGATCGGCAGCGGTGAGACCCTGTGCATAAAAGTTGATCCCAAGAAAGTCCGGTTGGGTATAGATCCATGCCCAATCCTCAGCCGTTGGCTCTTTCCATGCAGCACCATAAAACGCCTTTACCGCTTCAGGAAACGTACCGAAATACACAGGATCTAAGTACTGTTGGTTCATATAAGCATCCATCAGTGCAGCCACTTCCACATCTGCTTTCTCTGAACGAGCTGGTTTTTTAGGCTCCAGATTCACCACCAATCCAATTTGCTGATGTCCGATGGTTTTATACAACTGAATGGCTTTTCCACTTGCACGCAAAAGGTTCTGCACCACTTTTGCCGTTTCGTATTTATTGCGGTGACCGGGTGCATGATTTCCCATCAAATAGCCTTCATGGGCCGTCACCCAAGGCTCATTGAGGGTGGTCCAGAGCGGAACACGGTCTCCGAGCGCGTTAAAGACCACTCCTGCATATTCAACAAACCAATCTGCACTGTCTGGATGTACCCACCCACCACGTTCACCTAATGCTTGCGGCAAGTCCCAATGATATAAGGTGATATTGGGAATCAGGCCACGTTCAAGCAAGCCATCCGTCAGACGGCGGTAGAAATCTAACCCTTTTTCGTTCACGGAACCCGTGCCATCGGGCAAAATCCGGCTCCATGCCAAACTAAAGCGATAGGACTGGAAGCCCAGCGAATGGATCAGGTTAAGGTCTTCTTGCCAGCGGTGGTAATGATCACAGGCACGGTCCCCGTTTTGATTCTGCCAGACATTGCCCGGCATCCTCGAAAACGTATCCCAAATACTCAGCCCTTTTCCATCTTCTTCTGCGGCACCTTCTATTTGATAGGCAGATGTAGCACAACCCCAAACAAACCCTTTTGGATACATCATGGCTAACTTTATTTAAACAATTGCGTGGTATAAACCTGTTCCGTATTCTCCTTTGTTGCCTCTGCTGAAAGAGGCCTGCCATTGCGCATATTAGGGGGAGAGGAAGGTGGTTTTCCCATGCGGATGACAACACGATGTGTTTTACCATCCGTAATAATTGGAATTTTGGCCAGGACATCCTCCTCTATCACGCAAGTCATACCATCTATGGAAGCTGCTGAAATACCTACTTCAACACTTTCCGGATTTTCCACTTCAATTAAATAGCGGGTCTGGTTGTCGTGGCAACGGTATTGTATGGTAAAACCGGGCCAATGCAAAGGGATACAGGGTTTAAGCGTAAACCACTGATTTTCCTGTACGCCAAATCCCAGAACGGATTCGAATAAGACGCGAAACATCCATCCGGCAGAGCCCGTGTACCACGTCCAGCCGCCCCGTCCAACATGTGGCGCCACTCCATACACATCTGCAGCAATTACGTAAGGCTCTGTTTGATAGCGAGCAACTTCTTCGGGCGTTCGGGTATGCGATACCGGACTGATCATGCCCAGCAATCGTGCAGCCAAGGTTCCTTTACCCGTTTCTGCAAGTGCTTTTACAGCCCAAAGAGCCGCATGGGTATATTGACCGCCATTCTCCCGTACACCAGGCAAATAGCCTTTAATGTAGCCGGGGTCGTGAGGCGTGCGGTCGAAGGCAGGGGTGAGCAAGCGGATAATGCCTTCATTTTCAGAAACCAAATGCGTCAACATGGCTTCGAGCGCAACACGCGCACGGTCGGGGGGGGCCACTTTGGAAATGACAGCCCAAGCTTGTGCAATGGTGTCTATTCGGCACTCATCATTACCAGAAGCACCCAAAGGAACCCCATTGTCATAATAAGCCCGACGATACCAAGACCCATCCCATCCTGAGGTATTCAGGGCTTCGTACAATTCTTTTTGATATGCGGCATACCGTGTAAGACGTACCACGTCCCGACGTTTTTCGCAGATCGAAATCCAATCCGAAAGAATCTGATACAAGAAAAAACCCAGCCATACGCTTTCCCCTTTCCCTTCTCGGCCCACCCGATTCATCCCATCGTTCCAATCGCCCGTTCCCATCAAGGGTAATTCATGATCGCCTTTCGTTAATGAACGATCAATAGCCATGCAAGCGTGTTCGTAAAGGCTAGCAGATTTATTTGTATCTTCCGCAAAAACAAAGATTTCATCCTCGTCTTTTTTTAATAGCGCCGCCGATTTGAACCCAACCTCCTCATCCAATAAAGCCCAATCTCCAGTGCTATTTATATAAAAAGAAGTGATATACGGCAGCCAGAGCAAATCATCCGAGAACCGTGTCCGGATGCCCTTGGAGAGCGGTGGATGCCACCAATGTAAGACATCTCCTTCTTCAAACTGATGTGCGGCATGTAGTAAAATCTGGCTACGTGTTAAGTCTGGCAAATGATAAAACATGCCACCCGTGTCTTGGAGTTGGTCGCGGTATCCATAGGCTCCACCAGACTGATAGAATGCTGAGCGGCCCATGATACGACAGCTAAGGTTTTGATACACCAGCCAACCATTTGCCATCCGGTCTAAGGCTGCATCCGGTGTTGTTACCTGAATTTTGTCGGTCAGCTTTTGCCAGAAGGCGATCCCTTCATTTTGTGCAGTTTCACACGCTGCGGGATCGGCATAACGCATCATCAATTCTTGGGTACGAGACGCATTTTCCCCTTGCCCCAGCAAGACATAAAATGTCACCTCGGTCTCTGGCGGCAGTTCAATTTGGGTTTCCACAGCCAAGCAAGGGTCGGTATGCGCCTCAAGTTCTACCTTCTGGTTCAAATGGTCTGCCCAGATGCCTTCTGGCGCATCAGGAGCGCCATATCGGCCTAAAAATGCGGTACGGTCGGTCGTAACAGAAGAAACAGGAGCCCCAACGATCTGTAAAAACGAACGTCGTGCCGAAAACTCCCCATTATGGGGATTTTCGGCCCATAGGGCACCATTTTCGGCCCGACCTGTTTGGAGGTGGGGCAAGGCCATATGACGATAAGGCCCCATCACCAATTCGTGGTAGGCGTAAAACGAAAACGTCTGAGCGGTCTGCGTCTGGTTTCGCAGACAGATTTTTGCAATTTTGAGCGGATCGGCGGGTGGGACAAAAAAGGTCACTTCGTGAGCAATGCCCAATTGCACTGCCGAGAACGTAGAATATCCAAACCCATGTACGACCCGAAAGGCCACATTTGAAGGGCGTGGCCCTGGCAGTGGGCAGATGACCTCGCCTGTCTTTCGGTTTTTAAGATAAAACGCCTCGCCGAAGGGATCCATTACCGGATCATTGGCCCAAGGAGTCAGGCGGTTTTCGCGGCTATTTGCACTCCATGTATAAGCAGAACCACTTTCGCTGATCATAAACCCATGTTCATCATTTGAAACCACATTGGTCCACGGCAAAGGGGTTTTTTTGTGGGCGTGGGTGTAAAGAACATACGCCTTCCCATCTTCCGAAAAGCCACCTAACCCATTAAAATCTAAAAGAGAAGTTTCCTTTGCTTCTACTGCTAAAGGCGAGGGTCTGCATACGACACGGGTATTGATGGGGTTATTTTTCGAGGTTTTTGCCAAAAAAACAGCCAGCATTTCTTGTTCCTCTGCCGCAAAACGAGCTGGTTGTATGCCGACATGAGGTGAAAGAGGCTGAGCCATCCAATTGTGTAACTGATCTTCCGTTTTTGCAAATGCAAGGGCAAAATGGAGCGTTATGGATTCTCCGGCTTCAAGCCGAATTTCTTTTTGCAGGCTAAAAGCGGCATCTAATACATTTCCGGTCGTACCCGACAGGGCTTGGTCTAATGCCTGAGGATGTTGAAGGGTACGCCCCCGCCCAATAAACCGCATCCGGTCGGTTTCCCAAGCATCTGGACGTGCCTCCATCAACCAATGTGCCATAAAACCAGGTGTATCTCCGGGGCTACGCAGGCGTCGGTTTGCCATCAGTGCCCCGCGCGCCGCATCCCAAGCCGTTTGTACGAATAATTTGGAAAATGCCGGATGCCCCACATCGCCCATCCGGCTATTTAGTACGATTTCGGCATAAGAAGTCAAGCGAAGGATTCGAGATTCTTTCGTGCAGTTTTCCAACTTAATTTGTCTAATTTCTACATCTGCTTCTTTTAAGACCCACACCTTCATTACCGACCGAATCCCGTTCTCTATCCGTGTAAAGCGTATCTTGCCTCCATCCTGTACCACTTCGTACTGATCCGGAGTACTCCGTACGGGTTGGAAGCCCAAAGACCAAAAGGCTTCGGTTTGCAGGTCTTGCAGATAAAAATAGTAGCCATCAGCATCGCGCGTGGGGTCGGGATACCAGCGGGTAAGCGCCAATGAGGTGTGCGAAGTAAATCCGCTGCCGGATGAAGATAAAAAGACAGAAAGGGATCCGTTAGAACAAGAAAAAGTATCGAACGGGAAAGGTGTGTTCGTTTCCAAAGTATTGCAGGATTACGGTGGTTAACTATTGGCGAATGACAACGGTTGCGGGGAAATCACGGACGTTAATACGATGCGAAGGTATTTCCAAACGATGGTTGTTAATCCATATTTCGCGAATGGGCTTCGGATCCGGTATATGGACTTCCATCCCGCCTTGAGGAATTTTCAGGCTGCCCGAAAACTGAAAGGTAGTGGTTTCGCCCTTGCGAGAAGCGCTATACGAGAGACTGCCCCACCATGTACCGAGGTTTTTCACCCTAACGCCTTCGTCCTTTTCCAACCACTCCGGCAGCAATCCAGCTCCAACGACCAACGTTTGATCGTCTTCACGTTCATACGCAAAAAAGGAGAGGCTGGCACGGATAAAATCCGATCCCACCCATGTATGTGGCATGTCGCCAATGAATTTGGGGGTACGCTCCTCCCTCCAGATCACTTCCGCCCAATGCCGCCAAGACGCAGGGCGTTGATGAGAAAAGAAATAACGGCTCATTGCATGGGCACGGTCTTTCCAGCCCAACCTTAGGAGTGCTCCGACCGTCCGCCATTCATATGGGGTATAATTTTCCCACACTTTTTTTCCGGAACGTCTGTCCTCGGCAAATTGCCAATATCGCTCAAATGTTTTCTCGAGAGCGCCCTCCGGAAAACGTGCCATCTCTTCGGCGGGTGTCATACCCACGGTGGTGGAGGTGGCGTCAAAATCCCCCAATTCCACACAGCCCGGCAAGTAATCTATTTGGTGTAGCGCCATTGTGGCCCGAATTGCGGCGTGGACATCCTGCGTAAATTCATCCCGAAATGCCTTAAAGCTTGCGGCAGTCTCTTTTTCACCCAGTACTTCGGCAAGATAGACCGCATCTTTATACCCACGAATG
This sequence comes from Bacteroidetes Order II. bacterium, assembly GCA_016788705.1. Lineage (NCBI taxonomy): Bacteria > Pseudomonadati > Bacteroidota > unclassified Bacteroidota Order II. > Bacteroidota Order II. bacterium. The sequence goes on along the minus strand of JAEUSQ010000007.1, from coordinate 190,599 downwards.
GCAAAAAAATAATCCCAGAACGAGTGACGTGGATGATCGGAATATCCTTCGTGGCTGATAGATTCGGGAAGGAGACCAAAATAGGGCTTCTTTTCTGGGTTCTGATATTCTGGCGTGCGTCTCAAGTGCCGCAACCCTTCCATATAACGCACTGCCTGTTGAACCTGTGGCCAAACCTTACGCAAGGTTTCTTCGTCGTTGGTGAATCGGAAATATTCTGCCACCAGATAGATAAATTGCCCATGACTATCGTTTTCTGGAACCGGATCTGGCCCGCGATGATCCACGCAACAAGGAACCTTGCCGTTATCGAACAAGAAGCGTGCATACCACAGAAGGTATTCCCGAACCGTATCGGAATGCCCTAACCGTAACAACGCCGCAGAAGTCAATGAACCATCCCGAATCCAACTTCGTTCATAACTTCGGGACCCCGGCTGGATGGCATCTTCGTCTTGGTTGACCAGCACATAACCCAGATTGGCTTTGATGGACTGGGTTAGGGCTTCATCTCCGGGAACGACCAAATCGAAGCGATCAATCAAATTGCGCCATTCGGTTTTTGCCTGTTCTAACGTCCCACCCGCAGTACCATAGTGTAATACCACCGTTTGGGACTCACCGGGCCTCAGCCTCAGTCTATACCGCATGGCTCCGGCGGCAAAACCCAACGAGTCTTCGACCGTTTGTTTTCCGGAGGGTGTGCCTTGTATCATTTGCGCGATCAGATCGCCCTCACTCATACGGGTTACCCATGCCCTTTCAGGCTTAGGCATGGTCGTGAATGTCGTTTGGTTCAGTTGTAAGTGTTGTCCCAACGAAAGGGACTTGATCGGTGCAAAGCCACCGGGAGTATTCAGAAATTGAGAGGTTGGGTTCACTTGGAACGGACGAGCCGCAAGATACAAATATCCGGTTTTCCTTTTATTGCTACGATTATGTAATTTATACTGCACCATAAACCCTTCTTGTGTGGCCCAAGCCGTCACCTTAAGTATCAACGGCCCCATGATCCGTGTTACGCTTGGGATAGGTAGGTACCCGCTTTCGAGTGCGGCTTCATGTGTGGTATTGGCCCACGACCATAATTTGCCCTCCATCATCACAAATGGTTCAAACGAGGGGCCACCTTTCTCTAATTCTACCATGCCATGTTCGCTCATTAACCCTTCGTTCATGTGATGGGGGGCACCCCAAACCGTCCAATACGTTAGTTTTTCCAAAAAATAGAGCGGAAAGTGGCCTTCTGGCGCCCTTGCAGCCAAATGGGCGATATAGGCAGATGGCGTGGTAGAAAAAGAAATTTCTTCTATTTGAACATGCCTTAAGACACATCCTGAAAAGCACGTCAGACGAAGAAACCTTGTTTCGGCTTCAGGAAGATATAGGGCATCATAGCCCCCATCCCCGTTTTGAACCGCAATAAGATTACGCCAGTGTTTACCATCGTCGGATGCAGCCAACTGATAACGTGTTCCGCCGGATGCCCAGCCCAATGTCACCCCGCCAAACTCGCGGTAGGTACCAAAATCCATCATCAACCATTGCGATGAGCCGCCTTTGGGAGACCAAGCCCCGCTTTTTGACAAAACGCCCTGACCCGATCCAGAGGAAGTAGTAATGATTGGGGTTAGGGTATAAGGCGCATCGGGCAGACGCGGCTCAATCCGAATATCGTCCAACCAAATAGTACCTTTACCACCTTTTTCCGCAACAATGGTAAACTCAAACGCACTCAGCATCTCCAATGGCCGCTTGGGTTCTGGCCCCCATGCAAAACTGATTTTCCGGCGCTTAATGCGCTGTTCGGTCCATTTTTCGGGCATCTTTAAAGAAGGCTGCACATACCACCAAACGTTACCATCTTGCTGGAGCTTAATTTCAAGCTTATTCAATGGTGTTTCACCTCTTACACGATAGCTCAGAACAAAATTTTCTGGCAAGGCAAGACGGATAGGCTTTACCGCAGCAGCCCATCCACCCTTCCCGTTGAAATTGTAATCTAAGCGAATGGAAGGGCCATTGTCTCCGTCCGATTCGGTTATTTCTAGGTTCACCCCTTCTGTTGGGGCCGCTTGCCACAAAGCCGTATCTGAACCATCCTCGATGGTCAAAACCCCCGATTGGGCCAGGCTATATGGTCCCGAAAAAAAGAACAGCCACCACCATAAGATTTTATATTTCATCCCTTTACGCCTCCCATCATGATGCCTTTGATATATTGTTTTTGCAGCACCAGAAAAACGATTAATACAGGCAGAACCGTCATCACAGAACCAGCCATCATCATTTCATTGTCCTGAACATGTTCACGAGAAAGGGCTGCCAATGCCACTGGTAGCGTATAATTTTGCTCATCGGTCATTAAAATCAATGGCCACATAAAGTCATTCCACGTCCCCATAAAAGTAAATAACGCTAAGGTCACCAATATGGGGCGAAGGAGTGGTATGATCACCGACCAGAAGGTTCGGAACTCGCCCGCGCCATCTATTCGGGCGGCTTCTATCAATTCATTGGGAACCGAAAGTGCATATTGCCGGATGAGGAAAATTCCAAAAATGCTGGTCATTCCCGGAATCATCACACCGAGATAGGTATTTACCAAACCGAGGTATTTCATCATGAGAAAGAGGGGTAGCATGGCCACTTGTGCCGGAATGACAAGTGCTGCTAAAAGGGTTTTGAATAGGCGCTCTTTCCCATAGAACGACAATTTAGCAAAGGCATAGCCAGCCATGGCATTCAAAAGCAACGAAAGTAGCGTGATACTGGTCGCCAAAAGGAAACTATTCAGAAAATATCGCCCCATTTCCATCCGCTCGAAGAGGGTTTCATACTGCATCAGAGTGGGGGATTGGGGGAAGAGTGGGGGTGGGTATGCCCCAGCCTCGCCCGTTTGCATAAACGAAACAGAGACCATCCAAACCAATGGAAAGGCGGTTACCAGCGCAAAAAGCCATAAACTGCCATTTACCAACCAAAAATTAAGCCGATGTTTCATGGGTATCTACTCATTAATAAACTTAGGCGGCATCGGTTTTCTGAAGCCGGAATTGGATGAGGGTTGCAACCAGCATAATGATAAACAAGACAAATGCAACGGCAGCCGCATAGCCCAGATTCCACCACTTAAAACCTTGTTCATACATCAGATACACGATGCTAACGGTGCTTTGGAGTGGTCCACCTAGTGTCATCACATAAGGTTCGGCAAACAACTGAAAATAACCGATCATCGTCATCAGGCCCACAAACAAAAAGGTAGGAGCAAGCATCGGCAACGTGACATGCCAGAACTGCTGCCAAGCCCCCGCCCCATCAATCTGAGCGGACTCATACAATTCATCTGGTATGTTTTGTAGTCCGGCAATAAAAATAACCATGTTGTAACCAAAGCCTTTCCAGACCGCCATCAGGATGATTGCAGGCATGGCCCAGATCGGATCTCCCAACCAATCCACCGGATCTATTCCCAAAAAATGTAGAATGTAGTTTAGAAAACCATATTTGGTGTGATAGAGATAACGCCAAACAACCGCTACGGCCACAATGGTGGTGACCACAGGAGCGAAAAAAATAGTCCTAAAAAATGATTTGAACCGTACTACCTTGGATTGCAACAACAAAGCAGTACCCAATGATATGCCCACCGATAGCGGGCCGCCGACCAAGACAAAATAGAAGGTATTTCCAAGTGCTTTCCAAAAATCTTCGGAAGCAAGCAGTTCCTGATAGTTTTTAAGACCCACTACCCGTAAATGATCCGGGTTTGCCAAGGCATAAATGTCAAAATCCGTGAAACTCAGAAAAAAAGCAGCCAAAACGGGCACAAAGAAAAAGACCACAATCAGGAGCAATGCGGGCGCTACAAAAAACCATGCAGCACGTACCGTTCCAATAGGGAGTGTAGGAGCATTCATGGTATTGCTCGGTTTTGGGCCAACATCCAGCGGCGCTTTTCAAGGATGCGGTCCGTCGTGGCATCTAAATCTTTTAAGGCCACTTCCATACTTTTTTTGCCACTCAGCACCACCTCGGTAGTCAGGCGCAATTCGGTGGCAATACGCTCCCATTCGGGCACTTTCGGGGTTGGGCGTGTGAATTCCAATTGTTGCCGAAACGCCCGCATGTATGGATCGGCGGCTAATTTGGGATTTTGCCATGCGGATAGACGTGGTGGAAGGTCACCCGTCAATTCATTAAACCGGATTTGCACTTCTGGACGCGAGAGGTATTCCAAGAAGGCCCACGCTTCGGCCTTCCGTTTTGATTGCCGGAAAATAACCAAACTGGCACCTCCAGCCATCGAATAAGGGGCCTGCCCAGCCTCTGGTGCAGGCATGGGGGCGGTTGCCCAAGCCGTTTGTAGGGATTGGGGGAGCCGGGCTTTAAATTCGCTCACGTTCCAAGGTCCGGTGATATAAAAAGAAAAATACCCGCGCCCAAATTCATGCCAGACATTGGATATTTCCTGATTGCCTACACTGGGTGATAGTTGGTTGCGGAATAAATCAAGGTAGTACCTATATGCTTTTTTGAAACCGCTACTTTGGAAATTCCCCCGCGTCCCATTTTCTCGAAGCATTTCCTCAGGTTGTTGAAGGGCAAAAATAATGGGGGGTTCAAACTCGTTTAAAGGCAGCAATACCGCATATTTGTCTGGTCCCACTTGTTTTTTGATCTGCTGCATGGCTATTTCCCATTCCCGCCAAGTTTGGGGTGGCGATGTGTATCCCGCTTTTTCGAGGAGGTCTTTTCGGTAAAAAAGCAGACGTGTATCCACATACCAAGGAATACCATATGTTTGATTATCAAAAACATTAGAGGCCCAAATACCTGTAAAATAATCTTTCGCCTGCACAACCTTGCTTTGGGCGATCCAAGGGGTTAGCTCCTCCAAAGCATTCAGTGCGGTAAATTCAGGCATCCAAGTATTCCCCAACTGGCACAAATCTGGTAACGATTCTCCCGCAAATCCGGTTAAAAGTTTTTCATGGGCTGCCGTCCAAGGCAGGGCCTGCACCCGCACTTTTATATCAGGGTTTAATCGCTCAAACGCTGGTACCAATGTTCCTAAAACCTCCCCCTCTTTGCCCATTGCCCAAATGCGGATTTCCTTTCGGGAATCCGTTTGGTTGGTACATCCAGTCACCACGACCAAAAACAGGAACATAAAACGGTACATAGGAGAAAGGTAATAGCAGAAAATTAAGAGGTTATTTTTGTTCCAACCAACGCCGTAATGCTGCTTCCACGCGATTAAAAAACAACTCATGGGCAACATCATTCAGATGAATCTGATCACCAGCGTCATATTTAGGGTTAATTTTTCCGTCTTCCAAGGCCACGTCACGCCAAAAATCAATCACCCAATCGCCATAACGAAGTTTCAACTGGTCTCGAACCTGCATCAGTTCTGCCCGTTTTTCCTCTGTCAGGTTACGTGGTTGTGTGGTGGTCATCCAAACCCGAATACCCTTTTCCTTTGCAGGTGCCAAGATGGCTTCAAAATTCAGCATTTGTTCCTCCAAACCATAACCAGCCGTGGTGTCGTTTGAGGGCAAGTTGATGATGATGCCATCCGGATTTAGGCTAAGGGCTTTGCTGATATTCCGCTCTACATCTGGTTCTGGCCTGTTTTGTACCCTGGGGTGCTCGGTTGGAAGCAGGTGAAAAGTTGTATATGCACTACGGGCAATATTGAAAACATGGATTTCACCTGTTGGCTCAACCAAGTGACGTAATCGGTTGACCCAAGTATTTTCCCAAATCTTTGGCCCTACGCCCTCGGCAGTAGAAGAACCCATGACCACCAAACGTTTGTATTTGGGTGAAGTTTGTACATTCGTCATGCGTTCGGGTATCCATTGGCTTGGTGTAGCGTGTGTGCTTGGTACGTTATCCAACCAACCACCGGTAAAGCCTGCCCGTTCCAATCCTTTGCGGATGTAGGGGTTTTTCTGCATGGTTTTCCAGACCAAGCCGGTGCGATAATTTTCTATCATCACCAAAATTGGGCCTTGGTCTATACCCAGATAATCTGTATCAAACCATCCTTTCCCTGGAACAACCCGGCCATGCTGTGGCTTTACATCCGTAAAGGTAAATGAAGGATTAAAGGCATCCAAAAAACCATATTTATTATAAAGCGGTTCGCCATATCGCGAGGCCATGGCCCTCAAGGTAGAAATTGTAATTTCTGGCGCAAAAGGCACTGAACCACCAACCGCCGTAGGAGACAAGGTTCCATCATCTAACACGTATCCTGCACTGGCTCCCCGTGCCGTATAAGTTTGAAAACGACGCATTTTTCCATTAAACTCCCGTTCAATGTCTAAAGGACCATCACATGCGGTAAGCCCCCAAATTGCTGCGCTATAATCTTTCCAGCCATTTGGGTTGGCAACCGCATAAGCGTGCTGGCTTAAGGTGGCCCGACGCGAATTTTCAAAATAATCTATACCTTTGGTACGCATAAACGCATCCTGAATCCCTTTCAGCGGTAGGTACATTTGTGTGTATTGGTGACCAAATAGCGGAGAAAAATTAACGTGCTCCTGCCCATAAAAGGACTGCCATTGGTAAGAAGCCGTATAAGACGCCCACGCATCATCCCTAAAAGGAAACGTCGGGGAACCGAGTCCCAAGATATAAGGCATCATGGCTTCATCATAGCCTCGGTAGTCGTGTGTATGCAAACCAGACTCCGGATACCACCCCATTGCCATTAGGCCCCCGCGAACATGCATCCAGTCCCACTCCACACGGCGGTAGAGCGAATCGGCGTATGCCCGAATTTGTTTTTCCTGTGGATTGTTTTGATCGAAATAGCTCTGTGCAAACAACACGCCCGACATCAGCCAGGCCGTATCTATGCTAGACAATTCTACGTTCCGGAAGCGTTCTCCGGTTTTCATGTCTAAAAAATGATAATAAAAGCCCTTATATCCGGTTTGTTTTAAGCCTGCCGGACTTTGTGGCGCTTTCCAGAAAAACTTGAGTGTTGCGAGCGTCCGATCTATGGCTTGTTTTCGGGATATCCAGCCACGTTCTGCTCCAATGGGATAGGCCGTCAAACCAAAACCGACGGCTGCAACACTCGAAAAAGACTCGGTGGGCCAACGATCTGGCACCAGGCCGTTTTGCGGATTGGTGGTTTCCCAGAACCAGTTAAAGGTGCGGTGTTGCACCTCGTCTAAAAACGCTTCATCGCCAGAGGAATGCATCGCGAGGGTTGGACGCGGTTTCGGCGAACAACCTGCAAATACCACCAAAAGCAACAACAAACCGTTGCGTAGCATCATTTTTTTAGCTATTTAAATCAATCACTTTGGCGGACTACCCGCGAAAACGTTTCTTTTCCATTATGCCGAATCCGCACCAAATATACCCCACTTGGCCACCCAGCCCCATTCAACAACCATTTCTGTTCCCCACGTTCTACGTATTTTTCCTCCCGATGTACTCGCCGCCCTTGCACATCAAAAACCTCTAAGGTCGCTTTTCCACTTTGATCCATAACGACTTGAAGTTGTACGTTGCTGATAAAGGGATTGGGATACCCATTGGCCTGCACAACCTCTGCTGGAGGAAGTTCAGAATCATTGACCACCCCAGGGCCTTTAAAGCCCGCCCGCCGGAGCCCACGCTGAATGACCTCGCTCTTCATCATGTGTTTCCAAATCAGCCCTGTGCGATGGTTCTCGATCATCAAAACAATCGGGCCTTGGTCAATCCCTATAAAATCGCTTGCAAACCAATTTTTGGAAGGGTTAAAGGCGTCTTTAAGCCCATAAGCGCCCCACAAATTGGGACGATAACGGTTATACATCTCGCGTAAAGCGGCCAGCGACTCGGTGGGTGTAAAAGGAAAAGATCCACCTGGTGCGGTAGGATTTAGTGTTCCATCATCGCTCCAGTCTGGCGGAGCACCTCGCGCTTTATACCCACCTGGTACATCCGAAGCGGTAATCCCCCATAGGTTTTCCCCATAATCCGTAAATTTTTTGGGGTTGGCTATACAATAAGCCTGTTGCGCAAGGGTAGCACGGCGCGAATTCTCGAAATAATCGGAACCCCGTGCGGCCATGTAACTGTCTTTTATCCCCCTAAAGTCAATAAAAACATGAGAATATTGATGTCCAAACAAAGGTGGAAAGATAACAAAAGACTGTCCGTAATGCGTTTGCCAGCTATAGGAAGACGTCCATGCATTCCAAGACGATGCGGGCAAAGGGTGCGTGGGCGAACCAAGGCCAATGATATATAAGATGGATGCCTCACTGTATCCGGCCCAGTCATAAGGCAGCAGGCCCGTTTCCGGCTTCCACCCATGAGACACCCGTGGAGAACGGGGCGAGGCCCAGTTCCAGTCTGCACGGTTGTTTATTTCCGTTGCCAATGACCGGATTTCGGCTTCTTCGGCGTCGGTTCCAGAAAAATATTCTTTAGAAAACAAAACACCTGCCAGCAACAAGGCTGTATCAATGGTAGAAAGTTCGCTACTCCATTCCCGATACCCGCCCGTAAAATTCAGGAAATGATAATAAAACCCCTTGTATCCGGTTCCATCCGAAGGCTGATCCGTCGGGACATCCGCAAAGAACCGCAGGGTATTTAAAACACGTTTGCGGCCTTCCTCGCGGGTGATCCACCCACGTTCAATCCCGACGGCAATGGCCGGAAGTCCAAAACCTACACTGGCCGTACTGGCATGAGAACCCCGCTGGCTCCGGTCTCTAATCAACCCTTTTTCCGGATTGGCCTCGTACCAAAAAAAATCAAATGCCGTTTGTTGCATCAAATCCAAAAAGGCTTCATCCGATAATTCTTTTGGGGTTACAGCAATCGGTTGCGACTTTTCCCCTTCTATAAAGCTGGTGTTTACTGCAGAAATAGCAAAATAATAGGTTTTATCATTCGGCAAACTGGTATCCACCCAATAGGGCTGTGTTTGCATCACCGATGTTCTGGAGGTAAACGGCCCGGCAACACTGGTTGACCAATAGACGTAATAGCCCAATGTCGTCCGATCTGCAGCACCCCATCGAATAATGGCGGTTTTATCCCCTGTTCTTACGGAAAAGTTTACAGGAGGCGCTGGCCCGGTCTGTGCAAAGACAGCGGAACACGTTCCTACGGCAACCATGCAAACCAGCAAGGTGAATACCACTTTAAATTCAACTCTTTTCATGCTTTTGTCCAAGGGTTCCCCCTTCTTTCCTTAATACGGTGCTTAAAAGTCGAAGGCAAACCCAAAACGCTGACTACTTCCCAAGCGGCCAAAGTCCGCCCAGCCATAATCGAACCGGAAGCGGTATTGTTCTATTTCATAATTTATCCCAGCGCCCAATGTGAGACCCGTTTCGTGGTCTTGTTGAAACAGGTGCTGATAGCCACCACGAAGGGAAAATGTGTCGAAAAGGGTAACTTCCGTTCCCAAACTCACACTTTCCGTATTGTCGCTTGGATGGAAGGCATTTATGGCGAATACGGCTTTTGCTTTACGGCCTAATTGAACAGGATAATCCATCCCAACCCTAAAAAGAACGGGCAATTGATGCGCATCGGTGACCAAGGCTGCGGGTAAACTGGAATTATCCCCATATTTATCCGGATTGGCGTCAAAGCGAACCCGAAGGTCTTTACCATCAAACTTCCCTTTTGTGCCAAAATTAGCCAAACTTGCCCCCAATTGTGCGCCAAAAGGCAATTGATACATCACCCCAAAATCCAAAGCTCCGGCTTGAAGCGAAGAATTCCAAATGCGCTCTGTTACGTATTTAAGATTGACGCCTGCCGAAAACCGATCGCTGAGTTTACGGCTGTACCCCACACTCATCGCCAAATCTCGCACTTGATATTGCTCTCCTGTACCCAAAGGTTGCTCTACGGTACGAACGGCAATATCGCCAGAGTTTAAGGAAGTGACGTGAATGGAGAGTGCATCAGCTTTTCCCATTCGGATATCAGTCGTGGCATACTGATGAGAAATTCCCACCAGCCAAGCACCATGAGAGAACTGTACAGCCGTCCGAGGCTCCCAAGCAGGGGCAGCGGGGTTAAAATAGCCCGCAGAAGGATCTCCGTATAACGTTACCGAAGCATTGCCCATGCCCAAAGCACGGGCACTGGGTTCAATTAGCAAAAACTGTCCGATGGTGGTTCCTGTTTTGCTTTGCGCATAGGCCAAAGTCAGGTTCAGGAAAAGGGAAACCAGAAAAACAAGTACCTTCATATAAGCATGGGTGATGGCGGTCGGTCACTGCACCAATCGGCCTCTTGAATGAATCAGTTTCTTATTTAATAATCGCAAATTTATCCACAAACGTGCCTAAGTCTCCAGCATCCACATGGAACAAATAAAGTCCGGGCGCAACTTCCAAGTTGTCTTTGGAGCGTAGATCCCACGGAACCATTCCAGTCGTTAGGCCATCTTGCACCAAGAGTTTAACCAATTCCCCTTTTACGGTATAAATTCGTATGGTCGCATTTTGGGGAATGTTCCGAAACTCCATCCGGCGAACCCCACGACCAGAAACCGCAAACCGTTCTGGCTCGAAGCTGGCCGACGCCACATAAGGATTCGGTACAACATAAGGTTTTTGTTCGTCGAACTGAGATTTCGCATCCGTGGCATTAATGCGTTCGCCATCCACCTTAAATTCAAATACATCCCCTTTTTGAAAGGGTTTTGCCAATACCAACTGATAAACATCACCGCTCGTTGGCGGCTTGGAAGTAGGTGAACCCGCTGCAAGCCGAATGTCCCACGTAGCCAAAGGCGTACGGGGGGCTTCGGGCAGGTAGGTAAGCACTTCTATGAATTCGGTGGCTTCATCTAAGGTACCAGAGTTGTTGACATCCCGAAACCGGAACTTTAGTTTTTGACCTTGACTGGTTTTTATGGTGAATTTAGCCGCCCGCGCAGGCGCCCCAATGGCTGCCAAAGACGTATCCTGTGGCGTATCCGAGAAAGTAATAATTAAATCATCTGGAAACCCAGGTCGGCGACGGTTGATATTAAACGAACTTGCATAACGCGCCGTAATCTGGGCAGATGTGGTACTCCCGGTCTTAAACCCAGAAGCAACCAGATCGGGAGATAAAATCTTGGGCGTGCGGACAACGGGCAAAAGGCCATGTCCCGTTACACCCGAAATCCCCCCATCCAAGTCTTCACTCCCCGAAAACACCAATTCTCCGGTATCCACATCCGTCATGCTATAACTCTTTGCACGGACACTATCTGGCGACGCTGTAAAGGTGATTCGGTATTTATGTCCATCTTTTACGGCTTTAGGATTCAGTATCCGGATATTCACTTCTCCAGTTCCATCGCCGGCAGTATGTACCAAAGAACCAGCTTGTACCCCAGCCCGTACATACCCCGGCACGGCCTTATTGGGCCGGACTTCCACGACGTTAGACGGCAAAATGGTTCCTCCGCGTGGTGTCCGAGAAACAGAGATTGCATTCTCGGACGGGAAGAACTGGAATTCTTCCGATCCATTGTCGTAAGCAGTGACCGCATAGTAATAGGTTTGCCCATTCACCACCGTCGTATCTACAAAACTGTGCATCAAACCAGAATCTTCACCCAACCAATATTGTACCCCTTGAACCGCGATGTTCGAGAAGCCCCGAACGCCATTTTTCAGATCAAATTGTGCCATTGGTTTCCCATTCCCAAAAGGACCAGTACCACGTCCCGTTGAAATGACCTGCGCATCCAAAAAGTTGGGGTCGGTAGAGCGATACACTCGGTAGCCTTCAAAATCATACAAGTTGGTGACGGGATCCGGCGTTTTCTCCGAAACATTGTCCCATACAAGTGTGACTTTTTGGTCTTCGGCAAATGCCTGAACGACAGGCTTGGGAGGCGGAGTGGCAAACTGGTAGTTGGCATCATAAATGCGTGATACCACCTTCACATTGTCTTTTAGTTCTTCCAGATCGGCACCATAGGCCAAAGCCAGACTAAAGCGTTCTGTAGAACCAGCCTTCAGTTTGAACGTACCGGATGCAAACACAAATCCAATATTGTAATTGGCGGCAAGTGGTGGATCAAAACGTTTTTGGGGATCTGAATGAGTGAATTGCTCCCAAAGACGACGTGGCCATTCTTTCCCATCATCATAAAAAACAATATTATCGGTCTCGGTACTGCCATTTCCGGCGCCAGCTTTAATACGATTGAATTTAAAGCCAGTTAGACCGATTTGATCAGATTCATTCACGTCTGTTTTATCAAAGTTTGGCTCGCCATCTGTGGGTATCCCATCGCCCTCGCCACGGTCATTGGTGCCAAATACGCCATCCGCACCCGTATCATGAAACTCAGGAACCCAGTCCAAATCCTCGTCACCCGTCCACCAAACCCCCAGACGATAGGCTGCGCGTTGTGTAAGCGGTGCAATTTCCTTTTCAAATTTTGTGAGGTCATATTTTGATTGTAGGTAAGCCAAGATGGCAGACTGCCCCTCAATTTTCTGCCCAGGCCCACCATCCCGCTGCTCATCCACAATACCGTCGTCATCGTTATCAATACCATCAAACTTATTGCCCGGTGTTTCCAAGTACGCATAGCCCAAATATCCTGTTTTGGCACAACTGCTGCTCAGGCTAACCCCCGTGCCGTTCTTGTCCCACGTATAAACCAAGTCTTCGCCCAAATCGGTGGAATAAAAAGCATTGTCATCATCCGACTCATAGATGCCGTCGCACGAAAGTTGGGAGCCACCCACCCCCGAATCCATGTATAAACCAAAAATGATGTTATCATCATAATCGGTTGTGGACTCATTTGTAATGTCATATTGCCAGAAAATGACATTTTGGGCCTGTGGATTGGCCCACTGGAAGCCCCTAACCGCAATCTTTAGCCCCAATCCACGCCGAGTATTGTCTCTTGTGTCCGGAAAATAATCCCAGCCATCATAGTAGTTATCATCCATTACCGAATAACTTTCTTGGTCTGCATTGGGTCTTTTGCCAAAGTAGCCATTCCAGTCTCCTGCCCAGCCCGGATCATCCACGTCGTTCAATTTGTCCACCCACTTATCCGGCCAAGTACGCGGATCGTTACTCATGGCAATCGAGCGCCCTTTATTGACGCTGGGGTCTTCCTGAAAATAACCCGGTCGCGGCTCAAAGCGCATGACCTTGCCCGTCACAGGACTAATCCCCTGCCGCTCACGATAACCGGTTTCCATGATGTATGCATTAGAACCACTTCGTTGTTTGACTTTTGCCAATACAAAAGGGGTTACGCCATCCGAGTAGTTGATACCCGTGCCTTTGGGTACTTCAGAAGAGTGGAAAACCGAGAGGTCGGGGTTTCCCTGAAAGTCCCCCACCATGCCAAAATTGTAGAAAAGCGTCCGAATACGGTTGGCATCATGGGTTCCCGACCGTTCGGCATCTATTCGGCTCCTGAGTTCGGGTGGAACTACTTGCGCAAAGCCCAGATGCCCATATCCAAAAAGGAGACCCAATAAGAAAAGTTTGCGGAACATAATCATATACGGATTAAATCGAAAAGTTAAAATTCACCACGCCCAATCAAGGTTTTTTAAAAATACCACGCAGGGTTATGCCAGCCTCGATGCGCCTTGGTTGTGCAAAACGGCCCGGATTTCGGAGTTGGCTTCGGTTGGCTTCGGGCGTTAAAGAATAATAGGGGCTGCCTGTATTGGCAAATACAAAACCATTCACCGCGTGTTCATCCGTCAGGTTAAATGCTCGGATAAATCCGGTTGCATTCCATTTGCCCAGTTTGAAATATTTTTCTGCACGCAAATCCAACAAGAAAAAATTGGCCTTGCGACCCGAATTCGGTTCCAAGTCCGATCCAAAAGTGGAACCCAGTTCCGGCGTATAAGGCTGCCCACTTCCAAAACGCAAGATGGCCGTCAAGTTAAAATTATTGGCCCGATACCATGTAAGCGATCCATTGAGGGTGTGGCGCTGATCCCAGTTAAAAGCCACTTGTCGTGGGCGCGGGTCTTCTCCGGCAGCGGCACGATTGGCCGTCTCGCGGGGATCACTGCTGTTTCCGACAGCGACTTGTAGTGTATAGTCCACCGAGGCATTCAAACCTGCAGCCGTTCGCTGGTCTAAAGAAAGGGTAAACCCTCTCACGCCCCCAAAGTCCACATTGGTTAGGCGGGCGTATTCTGCGGCGGTAAACGTTTGTACAAATTCTACGCCCAAAAGATCGCGGATGTCCTTATAAAACAAACTCAAGTCCAATCCCAAATCGCGGTTTAAAGCAGATTTAAATCCAAACTCATACTGCGTTGTAAACTCAGGCCTCAAGTCCGGATTTCCCATTACCCCATAGGAAATCCCTCCTGCCTGAAGGTCTTTCAACACGGAATAGTCGGCATTCTGGAATAATTGTCCCAAACCAGGCATTTGATAAAAATGGCCATACGAGAAAAAGACCGATGCCCTGTCTAAAATGGGGAACGAGATGCCCAATCGGGGTGCGAGTGCCAGTTTTACTGTGGTGGCTTTTGGCACCGAAGCAGGTGCTCCACTAATGGCATTGGCCGGGTTTCGTAGTTCACTTGGTACTGTCGTTCGTGCATCAAAATACTCCAATCGAAAACCACCCCGAATACGTAAATCTCCCCATTCTAAGCGATCTTGTGCAAAGAGAGAGGCCTGAATCGGGCTAAAATCAGTCGTTTTGGCTTCCGGAAGATCGGTACGGGGCTGCAAAATCTGTACCCCGTCCACATTGGTTTCGGTAATGATCCCTGGCGCCCCAAAGGAAATATCTGAGCGCATTACTTCAAAGCCAATTTTGAGCAGATGCGCCTTGGTAATCTGATCCGTATAAGCACCTTTTGCTACCAAAGCATCCGTTGTCTGAATAAATCGGCCTAAGTCTGCCCCTTGTACCACCGCTCCATCTTCATAATTGCTATCACCCTGAGGACGCCCCCACTCTAAATACAAGGGATTCGTTAAGTCCTCGAATAACATATCTTTGTAATCAAATTTATTTTGACGGAAGGTTAATTCGTAAAACCGTTTATCCGACAATGTATGGGTAATGTTCAATCCATGTACAACCGAGAACTGCCGGGGTGATTTAACGCCATCCGGATTTAGCCGCCAAGTGTCGTTATAATATTTGCGTTTAATCCAATTTGTAATGGCTTGGTATTCTAACTTTAGGTTTTTAATGGAACGGTTCGAGACCTTTGCCAGAAGATTGGATTCATAGGAAAAGTTCATCGGAACAACAGCCCCATCTCCGGTAGGATTAAAAATGCGTTGTTCCAAATCTGAACGGTCGGAAGGCAAAAAACGTCGTTCACCAAACAAATATCCGTCATTCGCTAAATGCTGCCCACTGACCAAAAAGGTCGTCTGCTTGATAAAGGGGCCACTCACACTCGCTTGAAGATTGCGTTGGTTGACGGGGCTTAATTTGTCTAAATGCGGAAAACGGTTGGCATTGGTATAGCTATTGTTTGTGGTGGAATAATAACTTCCGCCAAAGGCTTCGAGGTTCACTTCAAAGCGGTCTAAGTCTCCACTACGCAATACCGCATTTACCACGCCAGACATGGCCTGTCCGTATTCAGCATCAAACGTTCCGGAAATTACCTGAACTTCTTGCAACAACGAGCGGTCTAATTCTAAAGAGGAACTGTTGTTGTAGGGATTATTAACCGATACCCCGTCCACTTGGTATTGTACTTCACCTTGTCTTCCACCCCGAAAGTGTCCATCTACCACACCTGCTTGAAGGTTTACAATTTCGCCAATGTTTTGCACGGGTAATACCGCAATGTCTTCCTTAGACAAACTGGTCATAGAACTGGTTTGTGAAACATCCACAATAGGTCGTTCGGCCACCACCGTCACTTCACCACCTTGTAAGGTCTCCTCGGATAAGGTGGCATTTTGGGTAGTGGTTTGGTTTGAATTAACCCGTACCCCAGAAATGGTCAGCGTTTGGTAGCCAATGTAGCTATACCGTACCGAATAAGTACCCGGCGGAATACGTAAAATTGCAAAATAGCCCTCGGTATCCGTAACCGCTCCCAATTGGGTTCCGGGCAATGCCACCGTCACCCCAATAAGGGTTATGCCATTTGTATCGGTTACTTTTCCGGAAAGTTTACCGGTTTGGGCGTAAGCCATCTGGCCATACAGTGTACTGCACAGCAACAGGATCAGACGCAGACCTTTCATAAGATCGAAGTAAAAAGTGGAAAAGAGATTGGCTGTTTCACAAGGGGAATCCGTTGCTTCCTTTTAACGGCGGCTACGTCTTCCCCTGCAAAACATTTTCACCTAAAAGAGGGTTTATTTCATCAGGATCATTTTACCAGCCGGACTGGTGTAAACGCCCTTTTGGGTTTTTACCCGTACTTGGTACAGGTAAACGCCCGATGCCAATCCATTCGCTTGGAAGGTAGCGCCCTGCGATCCAGTGCTTTGGGCACCCACATAAACCGTGCGAATAAGGCGACCAGTTACATCAAATACGTCCAGATTCACTTCTCCAGCTTGCGGCAGTGCATAACGAATGGTTGTGGACGGATTAAAGGGGTTCGGATAATTGCCTTCGAGTTTAAATCCGTTTGGTACTTCGGATATATCTTCGTTCGCCACCCCAATTTTGAAGGTATCATCCATCACCAGCCAAGCCCATGAAGCAGCACCCGGGTGTTCTTTGAACCACCATGTACGCGTACTGTAGTTTTTGGCCGGATCTGCCAAACGGTCGCCGTCAAAAAGACACATACCTGCAAACAAGGTATTGTCCGCAGTAGGATAACCCAGTGCGGTAAGGTCAATCATGATCTCAACGGTATAGCCAAGGTCAATGTCATTGGCATCGTTCACAGAAGTAGAACCTTTCAACTTGAGCGCCGCTTCAGCTTTGCCATTTTTGATCAGATCGGTCAGGTAGCCATCGGTCACCATTTTACCATCCGAACCGACGCGCACAACAAACTGACGGGCCTCGCCCAAATTTTCGGACGTTAGTGCTGCCGGATCACGGTCTAATAACATCAAGCGGAAGCCATCCCACATGTCGTAGTTGTCATCGCCAGTTACGACTTGGTCTCGAGCATCCACCGAGACATACAATTTTGTTCCAGAATAGAACCACTTAACGGTTGCATCTCCCGGATCAAGCACGTCCGCACGGACACCGCTAAACTCAGGCTGAAATTGTCCGCTTAGCATAGGGGCAACACCCCGGTAACCATCGCGAAGCACCTTATCACCATAACGGATATCCATACCTTTGGCTTTGGCCCAAACGGCTTCGGCCAATCCCCCATCAATTGTCGGCATGGTTTCTCCTGTAGCATTTGGAATCTTACCGTCCACATTCACGGTGGGCGCACTTCCAGTGGAGTTGATCGTCCAATCTGGACGACCCCATAACTGAATCTGTGAAAAAGCATCCGCGTTGCCCCACGGATCTTGCCACCAAGTACGGTTCGAAGCAAATTTTGCAGCATTTCGCGGCCAATTCCAGTCTGCATCCCAGATAGACATGCCAAAAAGGCCCACATCGCCCGCAGGCTTTGTAAAGTCATATCCCATCACCCCCAAGTCGAACATCATTTCTACGACATACCCATTGTCTGGCGTACTGTCATCATTGACCACACCATTCACTTTGATCGCACCATCCCAAGCGCCTTTCCGTGTGGCATCTCTTGGCGGTGCAGTAAACGGTGGCCAACCATCGCCCCCCCATTTACCAATGAAGTGAGGTTGTGCACCTGGCTTCGTGGCATCGGGATTGTCTGGAGACCAGAAGGTATAGAAATATTCGGCAGCTGGCAAAGGACGGTTGGCAGATGTCTTGTCCTTAAAGCCCATCAGGAAAGCATCCCAAGTAGCCCAGTCACCAGAACCGCCTACCGAACTATCGGCAACGGCAACGCCCATATACAATTTATTGCCATCCAACAAAAATTTGACAGTGGCTTTCATTGGGTCTGTCGGGTTGCCGCCACGCCCGCCTTCATCCCGCCATCCAGAGCCAGGTAAACCAGCACTTTTGCCAAATTCCATGGTTTTGGCTTCGGCTTTTGCCCATGCCGCTTCATTCAGATTGCCATCTAAGGTGATGGTAGCACCCGCCGCCGAGCGCACCCACCAGGCATCTGCCCGTTGCGCCTGACTCGTGCTCCAACCGCCAACGAGTAGCATGGTTAATAAAATTCGGATCGTAAACGTTTTCATAAAGAGTCTCCAAAGAGGTTTGGTGTTGTGAAAAGGTGAGTTTGGGTCTTACATTTCGGTGGTTACTTCCTGAAATTCCTGACCTATGCCACAAGAGCGCCGAATGACCAGCGAGGTTGGGAATTTTTCCTGACGACGGATATGCGCATTCGCCTCTTGAATGGCCATCAGCAATCGCTCCATGGCCCTTTGCCCCATTTCAAAAATGGGCACATGGACCGAGGTGAGCGGCGGTTCTAAGTATTGGCTAGTCGGAATGTCGTCGAACCCTACAATGGCAATTTCTTCCGGGACTCGTAGGCCAAGAGTGCGCAGTGCAGCCATAGCGCCAATGGCCATCCCATCGTTCATGGCAAAAATCGCCGTCGGACGTTCCGGAAATTGTAGCAATGCCAGTGCCCCACGATGACCACTGGGTTCGTTAAAATCACCCACAAAGCGCATAGACGAGACCACCGCTATCCCCGCATCCCGTAAAGCATCTTCGTACCCGCGCAAGCGTTCACACACTTCATGGTTCACCAAAGAACCTGTAATCAGGGCAATCCGACGATGGCCCAGCCGAGTCAGATGCCGTACAATGGAGTAGGCCCCACCATAATTATCTACATTGATAGAATCATAGGCGTCTCCTTCCACATAGCAGTTGAGCAATACAATGGGGAGACGTGCCGGTAAATTAGACTGTAAAGAAGCCGCATCTATGTCGGGCGACATCACCACCAACCCATCTACACGGCCTTGCATGGCCTGAATGGCCCGCACGATCTCCTTTTGTTCATTGTGAGAACTCGAAACCAACAAGTGATACCCCCGTTCTTGCGCGGTTTGGTCTAATCCACGCAGGATTTCGGAATAGAAACCACCATACATATCTGGCAATAAAACTCCCAAAGTATAGGTTTTTTTGGTCACCAAACTCCGGGCTGCCCCATTCGAGACAAAGTTTAGCTTCTGTACAGCAAGCTGAATTTTCTCTCGTTTATGGGTACTCACGGGGCCACCTGTCAGCCAACGCGAGACCGTCGAGACGGAGACGCCTGACTCTTTTGCTACATCTTTTATGGTGGCTGGCATCGTTTTTTATTAACTGGGAACGTTCCCACTTTTTCTCAAAAAGAAAACCGAAGAAAGCGGTTCCAATAGATTTAAAACAATTAACTTAATTAACTACAAAGTATTATAATCTTAATAATTACAATAACTTATAGAATTGTCCCACAAAACTGGGAACGTTTCCACAAAAAACTAAGGAAAGCGTTTCCCAAAATCAAGTCTGAATGTGTATTTTTATTGAAGAAACAACCTAAGGGCCAGGATTTCACCTCCCTGCGTCGCTGCCCTACATCATCCCGTACTTTGCATGGCTGCAGCAAGCCCGTTAATGCTTAGGAGGAGGCTTTCATGCAATTTTTCCTGATCTGCATGGTCTTCGGAACTGTTGCGCCACCGTTCCATCAAATTGATTTGTAATAAATTAATGGCATCGGTATAGGGATTTCGGAGGCGAATCAGAGACTGAATAACGGGCACATCGTCCATCAGGTTTTGCCAACCCGCAATCGCTTTCATCGCGGTCTCCGCCTTTTGAAAATCCGCCAGAATCATTTCATGAAAATGCCCTTGTTGCTTTTCTGCGTACTGCGCCGCTATTTTGAGCCGAGCACGTCCCATTTCTCGTGCGGCATTCTGGAGCATAGACCTAAAAACGGGCCAGTTTTGCCAGGCTTCTTGCAGTGTTTGCAAGCGGCTTGCATCGGCAGCCATATACCCTGAAAGGGCCTCGCCCAAACCAAACCAACCAGGGACATTATAGCGGGTCTGCGTCCAAGCGAATCCCCACGGAATGGCCCTTAAACCTTCAAAATCTACTTCGGAAGCAGATTTACGGGATACCGGACGGGAGGCAATTTTCAATCGGCTAATGTGTTCGATGGGGGTAATCCGGATGTACCATGCCCAGAAGTGTGGGTCATGAATTAATCGGTGATAAGCTGCTTGCCCAGCTTGTGCAATGGCTTCCATCATTTCAAAACGTTCAGGCGGAACGCCCCCGCTAAGATCGGCTTCGGGTGCATTGGCCTGAGCCAAAGCGGCAATCATGGCATGCACCACCTGCTCTAAGTGCCGATGTGCAATACCCTTGTGCGAATATCGAAAAGAAATTACTTCTCCTTGTTCGGTAAATCGAATCCGTCCGTTTTGACAAGCCAATGGCATGGCCAAAATTCCTTGATTGGCCCGACCTCCACCACGTCCAACGGAACCGCCCCGTCCGTGGAACAGTTGAAATTGTACCTCGTGTTTGCGGCAAATGGCCGCCAATGCACCCTGTGCTTTGTGTAAGGCCCAGTTTGCCATCAGATACCCGCCATCTTTGTTACTGTCCGAGTACCCCAACATGATTTCTTGGTATTGGCCTCGCGCTTTGAGATGTCGTTTATAAAGGTGGTGCGTAAACAATTCCTCCATAAACGGCAGGGCTTGTTCTAAGTCTCCGATGGTTTCAAAAAGGGGTACAATGTCTATCGGAGCTTCGATTCGGCGGCCACGGGCTTTCCACAGCCCCACTTCCTTGGCCAATAACAACACCTCGAACATGTCAGACAAGTGGCTCGTCATCGAAATAATGTAACTTCCGATCGCATCCGGATCCGTAGCTGCCATTTCTGCGATCACCCGCATGGTTTCGAGGGTTTCACGGGTTTGTTTGCTCAGTTCTGGCCAGACATAATCGGGAATAAGCGGTCTTGGATTTTCCAGTTCTTTCAATAAAACACTTTGTCTTGTTTTTTCAGACATCGCCATGTAGTCGGGCGTCACACCGCCTAATTTCAACAATTCCGAGACTGCGTGCTCATGCACCGCGCTATGTTGCCGAAAGTCTATGGCATTGAGGTAAAACCCGAATGCCTGTGCCTGAACCAAGGCTTTTTGGAGCAAAGGAGAAACCGTTCCGCCCAACCATCCACTGGCTTCGATGGCATCTCGGATGATTTGTAGGTCATTCACCAAACGCTTGCTGTTATAAACTTGCGGATTTTCTTCCATCAATGCAAGGCGGTGCATCATCAATGTAAGTTTCTGCCGAAATGGCTCGCGGCGATGGGGCCACAAGGTAGATTCGGGAACCTGTTCTTCGTTCAGGTCTGCGGCAATAGAGTCCGTAAGGCTTCCTAGCACACCTACTTTATGTGAAGAGATGCTTAGTTCGCGCCATAATCCCTTCAGTGTGCCTTGCCAAAATGCGATCATGGTACGTCTTTGTAAATCAAACACTTGCCGGGTCACATCAGCCGTAACCAATGGATTTCCGTCACGATCTCCCCCAATCCAAGTGCGATAACGCAATAAATTTCCGGTGGGGGTCGCCCGTGATGCAGCACTTTCGTAATAGGTCATGACCGCCTTTTGCAAATCGTTCAAAATATCTGGGACCGCCTCTCGGATCACATTTTGTCCAAAATACAAGGCATACTTAACCTCATCGAGCACATTTAGTGTTTCCACCCGCACTTCATCGGTCGCCAACAGCATCAGAATGTGATACAACATTTGATCCTTTAGCAATTGTTGTTCGGTTCCTGTCTGATCCTGCCTGTTTTGGGACTCCAGTAGTTCGGCAATCGCCTGTTGTTTATAAAGAATACTCCGGCGACGGGCCTCGGTTGGATGCGCCGTAAGCGTAGGCTCAATCCGGATATGGCGCAACAGTTGAAGTACGTCTTCCCGCTCGAAACCATTTTGTTTTAATTGAAAGACAACCTCGGATATAGATTCACCGCGTGGTTTTTCATCGGTCGCGGCTTTTGAACGGCTCCGGTTTACACGTAAAATTTCCTGACGTTCGGCTTGATTGATGAGGTGGAAAAAGGCTGTAAATGAACGCAAGAGCCACTGGATTTCTTCGATCCGTAACGCGGCAATGGCATCGCGGGCTTCTGCAAGTAAAGCGGGCTGGTCTTCCGATGAGGCCCGTTCACATTTTTGCCAGATCAGTACCAACTGGTCTAAGGTAGCCGTTCCCGCATGCTCCCGAATGGCGGTCTTGAGCAATGAACCCAATAAATTGACTTGGTTTTGGAATGCATTAGAAAGCGACGAGGCTTCATCGTCTGGTATATTAAAGAGTTGATCTCGGTTTGGCATATTGAACAGTCGGATAAAGCAGAAGGAAAGACCTGAAAATAAATTCCGATCCGCATACACAGAGTTTCCTTCATGTTATTTCGACTAAAAAACCGTTTTTAAAGCGAATTAGAGACAAAGGGAGGCTACTGAAACCGCTTCCGATGTCTGTCTTGATGTGTATGGCCCTAAAGTTTGCTCCGGCATTATGAGGCGTACCTGAAGGATTGGAGGCAGAAAGGAGCCAACCAATCTAACTGGACCGAGGATTTCACGCCTTGTAGGGCCTACCGAATTATATAAGATAGTCGGAATATCGAACCCACCTTTTTCATCCCGAAAAATGATTCTTTCGGCGTCACCTTCATAACACCCTACTGCAAACCGCACCCGTTCACCATCTGCTACCAAGCGGAACTCGCCCGAAAAACGGCCCCTCACTGTCAACGAGGGCTTTTCCGCGTCGCAACCGATGAGTACCAAAAGAAAAAGCACCAACATAACCTGTTTATACATGGCTCTCAGGACATTTTTGGAGTTTGGCAGGTGTTCCCTTAGACACGATAAAACGCCCAATTTCAGACGGTTGATCGGTTCGCATTATCGTGAGCGTCATGGTCTGCCCACTAATTTTTCCGGTGGCTATAATGGGATAAACGGGAGGTACATAGCCTTCTGGAGGGGGCACCCCACTCCCTGGTGTATAGGTTCCAGAAACAGAAAACTGTCCGTTTTTATCCGCTTTAATAGGCTTGTCAAGTGTTCCGGTCGCACATCCAAACTCCATAATCGCACCCGTTTGGGTAACAATCAAAGCAAGTTGGGGGCTTCCCCATTCACCAAGCCCTGCGGATGTTCCCGAACCCGAATCACAACCCGCATTCAAAAGGACAAAGAAAAGAACAACGATAAAGCGATTTTTACGCATGGTTTTATTCGGCTATCAGTTGGATGAATGCTTTAGCACTAAACATCAAAACCTTTATAGACCTAAGTTAGCCGATTAAATCACCCCGATATCCTCGGTGGGTTCACGGAAACTATTGATTTTATGCTGCATTAATGCCTGAATCGCCTGGGCCTGTTTCAGGGCTTTTTCGGTATTTTGCCCCTTAAAATTGGTATGGAGTGTCTCCTGCCAGATCGCCATCCAACGCTCAAAATGAGCGGCGGTGAGGGCTTTTTTTTGATCTAACTGAATATGAACCGCCATTGGATCGCCTTTATAACCCGCTTTACCAAAAATGACCGCCTCCCAAAAGGCATACATCTTAGGGAGATGCAAAGACCAGTTGATTTTTGCAATTTCCTCAAAGTGGGGTCGGATCACGGCATCTTGACGTACTTGGGCATAAAAGGCCTCTACCAAATACCGGATATCATCACTCGTTTGAATATCGTTTTGCACTTGTTTTTTATGGCTTTAAACAGAAAAAGAAGTATCACCCTCCAATAATCAGTAAGCACAGTGTTTCTTCTTGGGCGGTCACTTCATGGTATTCACCAGCTGGAATAGGCGTTTCCTCATACTGCGACAACACCATACCACCGCTTTCTGCCTCATATTGAACCTGGCCTTCCAGTACGTACAGTTTAGCCGGAATTGCTGTTTTATGCTTACGCAGCACCATGCCTTTTTTAAAGCCAATGGCAATCACCTTGTTTTGGTCTGTTTTGGCCAAAGGGACAAGTAAGGGTTGGGTGGCCGTAGCTAAGGCGGTTTTCAAATATCTAAGTGTCATGAATAATGGCCGTGTGTATAGGCATTAAGTCCTCAAAACGCTCTCTCCTTCCTCGTTTTCAGCCGCTTCCGGATCCTCTAAATGCGTGTCTTCGAGTAGTCGGACGGCACGTTCCAGTGCGTGGGCAAAATCGGGCAATACATTGCCTTTTCCAATTCTAAACAAAAGCCGAGATTTTCGTAGTTCCTCTAATACAGGCGGCTGCACCCCAGACAGCACCAATTTGGTGCCTTTTGGCGTCACTTCCCGATAAACATCTTCCACTGCCCGAAGGCCCGTCGCATCAATCATAGGTACATAACGCATCCGTAAGATAAGAATGGGCGGAGGCATTTCTAAGTGTTTAATTTCTTCTTGGAATTTATACGCGGCCCCAAAGAACATCGGGCCGGAAACTTCAAACACCTGAATGCCTTTGGGTACGATAAAATTACTCAAGTCCATTGGATGTACGACCGCTTCCGATTCTTCCTCTCTAAGTTTAAGGTCTTTCACTAGATCTACGTGCGAAAGTTGGGACATACGGGTCATGAAAAGAAAAGCGGCTAATACCATTCCGACTTCTATCGCAACAGTAAGATCCAGCAAGACGGTCAATAGAAATGTAACCACCAACACCACTGCATCGCTCCCGCGCCCTTGGGCAATCCGTCGAAAAGAACGCCATTCACTCATATTATAGGCAATAACCACCAAAATACCAGCCAAACAAGCGAGTGGAATCAGCACCGCCAAATGACCGACAAACAAAACAATGCATAATAACGTGAGGGCATGTACGATGCCTGCGACGGGCGTCCGCCCTCCATTTTTTACATTGGTTGCCGTTCGTGCAATTGCACCGGTTGCAGGAATCCCTCCAAAAAAGGGCGCAACCACATTGGCCACACCTTGTGCCACCAGTTCCATATTCGATCGGTGGGTCTTACCAATCATGCCATCTGCCACTACTGCCGACAACAAAGACTCAATCCCGCCCAAAAGTGCAATGGTGAATGCGGGCTGAAACAATCCTTTGATCATGGCCCAATCCACCGACGGGATGGATAACGAAGGGAACCCCGACGGAATGGTACCAAATCGGCTTCCAATGGTCTCTACGGGCCACTGAAAGTAGTGTACAGCAAGGGTGGACAGCACAATGGCTACCAATGATCCTGGGATACGTTGAGAAATCTTGCCAAATAAGAGCGAAATAATGATGGTGCCCACCCCCAACCCAATGGCATAAGGGTTTGTAGTGTTAAAATGTGCCGCATAGGCCACCCATTTTTCGATAAAATCGGCTGGAACAGCCCCCATACGCCATCCGAAAAAGTCTTTCATCTGAGAGGAAAAGATGATCAACGCAATTCCAGTTGTGAAGCCTACAATGAGCGGATAAGGAATAAACTTAATCACCTGACCCAAACGCGCAAATCCCATCACTACGAGCATCAACCCAGCCATAATGGTGGCAACCGTTAGCCCATCTATGCCATACTGTTGTACGATGCCATAGACGATCACAATAAAAGCCCCGGTAGGCCCACCGATCTGAACACGGCTTCCACCCAAAAAGGATACCAAGAATCCAGCAATAATGGCCGTAAACAAGCCTTTATCCGGCGAAACGCCCGAAGCAATGGCGAAGGCAATGGAGAGAGGCAGGGCCAAGATGCCCACGACAATACCCGCAATGATGTCTTTGGTGAGTTGTTCCCGATTAAACGTATGGAAGATGGTAAAGAGTTTGGGCTTAAACACGACGCTTCTACTTGGTGACAAGAGCATTTTTTAATGAACCCTACAAGTTAAGCTGTCCATACCCAAGAAACCGCTATCCAATGACCAATTTCTGCCCAAAGTCCTGTTTGGCAACCAAGAAGAATCCGGCAAGATGCTGTGAAGCAATGGGAGGCTCATTTTTCATGTAACACAATGACTACCAGATAAGAACATTGGTCTTACAATGTCTTCGTGGATCATCCAGCGTTTCCTGATCGCAACACAGCGTGTCATTTTGATTTAAATGAAATTTCGCTCAAACGGATGGTGTGCTCAAAGCGTTGATTATTGGTTACATCAATCACTTCCATCCGGATTATCGGATCTTTTGCAGCCCAATCTATGGTAATGAGTCCAAAATGATTTTCCATCACTGGCCCTTCAATGCGATTTCGGTTCGGCGTAGCAAAATGCCAAGTAGAAGACAAGCCGCTCGACGTAACGTCGTAGATAGGGTATAGATTGGGTTCCTGTAGTTTTGATATTTCGGCGTAGTGAACGTCTCCAGTGATAAACAAGACCCCATTTGCGCGTGTTTTTCGGATCAACTCCAAAAACCGCTTTTGTTCATGGGGGAAATTCGCCCAAGCCTCGTAGCCATTGTATTCGATGCCAAATTGCGACCCACTCCCAACAATCCGCACATCAGCAGGTTTTTGCAACTCGGCCTCTAACCACTTCCATTGCGCCTCGCCCAAAAATGTAGAATCCGGCTTGGTATAAGGGGCATAGTCGAGGGAATAAAAATATCGTTTATCGTCTTTGAACTCTCCATTATAAGGCAATACATCGTCACGGAAGGTTCGGTTGTCTAAAAGAATCACTTGAAGGATTTTTCCTTTCTGTTTGTAGTAATACGAGGTATAAATGCCTTCATGTTGCCGCCTCGGCGAGTCTTTCGGCTCCTCAAAAAAGGTCAGAAAGATGTCTTTGGATTCTTTTTTAAAGGGGTAATGCCTGCCAATATCGTTCCAGCCAAAGTCATGATCGTCCCATGTGGCCAATATTTTGGTATTCCGTTTTAAGTGCTGAAAAGTAGGCTTGGCGGCCAATTTGCCATATTTCGTCCGCAGTTCGTTCATGTCCTTGGTATCACCATAGATATTATCTCCAAGAAAAACAAATACATCGGGCTTATGTTTAACCACCACGTCGAAGATCGGTAGAGGGTGTTCCTCGCTTCCACATGAGCCAAAGGCTATTTTAAAGGTGTTTTTTTGGGCAACCGAAAACCCGTTGTTTGAGACAACGAGGAGAAGAATAACCAAAAAGAGGCGGTATAAAGAGATCATAACCGTTTATTTTTGTTAGAAAGGGTACTTTCGGAATATACGCCAACCATGCCCACTATTTATGACGAAATTACAAACCTATGCTTACAAACAAGGCCGCCCCCATGCTCGGAAGCGGCCTTTATTATAGGCGGAAGAGGTCGTCTGTTACTTTACGAAGATCATTTTGCGGGTAATGGCCGCTTGTCCGGCCACTTCGAGGCGGTACACATAGGTTCCACTCGGTAAATTGGCTGCATCGAAGGTAATGGTATGGACGCCCGCTGTACGAAGCTCGTTGTTTACCAAGGTCGCCACCTGACGTCCCAGCATGTCATATACCTTAAGCGCAACCTTACCTGACTCAGGCAGGGTGAAACGGATGTTTGTACTCGGATTGAACGGATTCGGGTAGTTCTGATCCAAGGCAAACGTTGTTGGCTGGGCCTCATTCTCTGCTGCAACACTTGTTCCGGAGACAAATTGTACATCCGAGATGCTTAGGTCAAAGGCTTGACTGGCCTGGCCATTGCCTTCCACATAGAATACCAACTGGGTTACATCATCGGCACGGAACCTTCCTGTTCCATCTGCAACGCGGAAGGATGGGAAGGGCAATTCATAGACCGCTTCGTTTTCCGAAAGACTGACGCGCGTTGCGTATTGGTCCCACGTTTTGATGCCTGCTTTTTCCAAAACCACTTTTAGGTTGGCTGCGCCCTTCGCCTTGAACCGCAAGGTATTGAAAGCGCCCAAATTGGTCGGACGTTGGTTGGGTTGTAAACTCCGAAAAACAGCCACCCACGTTTTAACCTGACCGCTAATTTCAACGGCGCGATCTACCGTATAAACGTCCGCACTGGTATTGGCCGCATCTACCGACTTAACCAAGAACCGGGCAACTTGTGCGCCCGCAGGATCGGCACTCGCCCCCCACGGTCCATCTGCCAGATACAACTCATCGGTGGCAGTATCTACTTCGTTGCTAATGGAGAAACCAATGTCATACAAGGCGTTAACCGGAACTTCCAACCACTCCACACTTCCCGGCTCGGTATTGGTCAGCGAAACCAATTGAGAGAAGGGCACACGATCACCACTTTCGGTACGGGCTTGCGTGCCATTAAAGGTCATACTACTGGCACCAGCCAAGTTCACCACTTCCAGATTCATTTTTCCAGAAGCATATTGTGCTTTCCGAACATATACTTTTGGCATTTGTGGAAGGTTACCCGTCCAGTTTAGACTACCACGTTTTTGTAATGCCACCAAAATTTCCTCTACAAGTCCTTTGGTAAATTGGGGTACCACCGACCAAACCTGGAAGTTCAGGATTTCATTTCCGGTTTGTATGGGCTTATATCCGGCACGGCGGAACTGATTTTCTACCTGAAAACCATCTACTGTCTGATACACCACAAACCAAGAAGCATAGTCCACAGCTCCGTCTGGATGACGCAACGTGACCATTTGGAAAGGTTGTCCCATGATGTTTACGGTGGTCATTTCTTCGAGCGTTGCCCCGTTCAGGCGATCACAAATGGCTTTTGTGTGCTCGTATGTGTAACCGTCTGGGGTGGTATTGGCCAAGATGGCCCCTACGCGGCGTTGGTCGGTGTACATATAGTCCACTGCAAAGAAGCTGGTGGCATTAGTAATCCCTTGCAGATCTTTCGGTGTAGTGACAATGGAACTGCTTTTCAAGGGTCCTTCCTGCGGAATCACGTCCAAAATAACCCCCAGGGCATCCCGTTTGTTTAGCTGTTTTTCGGTATGACGGTTAAACGGGCCATATTCTGTTTCGACACCCGGTAAGTGGGCACGGTTGAAGTTTCGGGTGGCAATTGCACTGGCAAGATTGCCATTCGACTCCAAGCCGCCATTATTACCGCCCGAAGAGAACGAACAACCATTCACAACTGCCACATCTACATCATCTTCATCAAATATACCAACATAGTTATTGGGAGTAGAATCTGGGTCGAGAGCATCGCTACCAGTAACCTGTGCAATGTTATAAACCAGACATTCTTTGCCAAGTTGTACCTCAATCTTTAGCTCGGCTTGTCCACCAACGGGCAGGGTTCCGATATTCCACTCACCCGTACTTGGGTTGTAGGCGCCTTGCGAAGTACCGCTAGCAATGTACGTAAGCGAACTGTGAAGCGGGTCGTGAACGGTCACATTGGTCGCATCATCTGGGCCGTCATTTACTACCACGATATAATAGGTCACGTTTTGGCCACTTTGTGCAATCGGATTATCCACCCCTTTTTTCAACGCAAGGTCTGCTTTGGCTTTCCAAGCACCACCATTCATATTCAGTACCGAAGCACCAGATGCCTTGAAGACTTCGGTGTACCCAGATTCCGGATTGATGTCGGAGTCTATCTCATCGTTTTCCGCATCCATCTTGGTGAAGCGAAAGCCCTTTGGGAGGTCGAAGCGGAGGGCATAAATTCCTTCTTCTACATTTGGAAAGAGGTAATATCCCGGACGGCCTTTTTGGTCGTCGCCCGTATAACTAAAGGCTACCTCTTTATCGTCTTCGGTTCCCGGTTTTTCGTCACCACCCGGATGTATAAGCGTTACTTTGACCCCGTTTAGCCCACTTTCTTTTTCACCTTGTACACCGTCGCGGTCTTCGTCCAACCAAAAGAAACTACCGATTGCAATGCCTTTGATGGGCTTCAAGGCAATACCCACTTTCGTTGGCTCGGCGGCAAGGAGGCGGGAACCATTATCGGCACGGGTTGCCGTATAAGCAAAGGAGTTCCAAGCCACTTCGCCTTCGGTGGGTGCACCAGCAGGAACACGCATCGGCCAAGACAGGGTTAGCGTTTCGTTCAGACCAATTTCCACCTTGGCAAAGTCGAATTTCAAGGCCCGCACACTCGTAATATCTTCAGGAAGTTCAGTACGCCACTCAGGCTTTTCGCAGTCCGGCTTAGAAGTCCCCAATTCTTCGGTACAAGGGTTTGCAACGGTACTATAATAAACCGTCACCCCTTTTGGAGCCGCTACCGCACCAATCAAATTGGGCCGCCATTCGCTCTTGCGTTCATCTTTTGTGGTCACTAATTGGTCACCAATGGCCGGAAGTACATCTATGAGCACGGCTTCGTTCATTGGAACATTGCCCTCGTTTTTCACCTGCAACAAATAATCGGCCGTGCCGCCAGGCGTAGAAACCCCAACTTCGGGATACTTATGAAAATCATCATCATATTCGCCTTTCACCAATTTATTCGCAGAAAGCGCGGGGACCCCTTGGATCTGGATGGTATGGGTATAATTGCAAATTTGATCACTTTTGCTTCCATCACCATCCAGGTCAAGCGTATCGGTTTCTTTGGTTGCCGGACAACGTACATTTCCCACATTAGAAGTGAGCTGTACTTTATTAGGCAATGCCCCATAAATCGTTCCGGGTTTCACTTGTGCATTAAACGAAATATATGCTGCTGCATCCACGGGAACGGCATCGGTCCAACTCCAACGTAGCAACGTCCTGCCACTTCCGGCATAGTTTTCCAGTTTCTCAAATACTGGAGCGGCCATTCCAGCGTTTCCGGCATCATATGTCCAAGAGCCATCCACAAAAACTTGGCTTTCCGGTAATAAATCCATCAGGACGGGCTTGTCTAATTTGTGGGTGGCCAATCCATAGTTCCGTACCCGCAAACGGTATCCAACGGTACTACCCGGAAGGTAAGGGCCAGTTGTCGTTTCCTCTTTGTAAGGATAAGGACGAGCCATAGGGTCTATGACTTCCACATTTACGCAGGCGTTTCGGTTGGTGACATTACCATTATACACAAAACCCAAGGAACCACAATTTTGTACGATGCTTCCCGTATTTACCGCATTTCCGTTCCGGTCGGTCGCAAGCAAGGTCGCTTTAAGACCAGGACGAAGCGCCGTGGACGAAGGAGCAAACCCAACAGCTACTGTTCCCCAATCCCATTTCAGATGGGTAATTACTTCAGAACTCCCCAGCCCCATGGCAGAAACCAAAACGGTGCTATTGCTACTAAAGGGGCTTCCCGGAACTAAGGCATAGCTGCTATTGAGGTTGGTTTTATACCAAATATTGACTGGCGCAGCAGATGGATAGCCACCAGAAGTAATTTCGGTAACATCAAGGGCCACTGGAATCGCATCTTCCAACACAAAGTCATTGACCGCTACATTGCTGCTATTTTTAAGGTTAAACGTATAAGAGGCAACCTGACCCACCACCTTTTCACCAAAGTCCACATATTTATTCAGTGTACTGCCTGTAGATGGGACAAATCCGGATAGAACATGGCTCACTTGATCTGTCCCCAAGGATTGATCCGAAAGACCGTATGGGGTTCCAAAGCCTTCTACACGGTTCACCACCGTTTGACCATTAGAGAAAACAGTACTGGGGTATTGTACCGTTACAGTACGACTCGTACATCCACCATTGGTCACGCCAATACTGCCCAAATTCCAAGTGACCGTCCTATTTATGGCGTCATACACCCCGCTATTACTCGCAGAAACAAAAACGGCATTCAGCGGCAAGGTATCTACTAAGCGGGCGTTTTGAAGGTTTAATCCGCCTAGGTTTCCAGCATTCGGACTGCAAAGAGCAACTTTGTACGAAACATCAAAATCTATAAAGGAAGAAGTGGTAATTTGTTTGTCCACTTCCCATTTCGAGACTGCCGTGGCCGTCACAGAAACGGTGTTACTGGTTACCGTCGCGGCATTCGTGGCAAAAATGGCTGCCCGGTTCTTGACCACTGTACCGTTTGGCGTGGTTCCTTCGGGAAACTTCACCGTTATCTGTAACTCACCCGTAGAACCCGATGCCAAAGTACCAAAGTTAAATGTAACGATTCGGCTGGTGCTGTTGTAAGAAGAGGAGGTAGTATGCACCGAACCAACATTTCCTAAATAGGTCAAGCCCGCAGCAAGTGAATCCCGTACCACAACATCATTACAAGGCGTCGTAGGACTGGAGCAAGCATATTGAACGGTATAATAAAACGTTTGTCCAGAAGGCACACTACTCACATTGGCCCGTTTCGCTATCGAAAGCGAGGATTGGGCAAAAGTTGCAGTACCGCCAGACAAGAAGAACAAGACAAAGAGCCAGCCCAACCACCCGCTGCTCACCCGAGGGCTGTTAGACTTTTTTTTGGGGGGCGTAAATTGTTTTTTCATGGCTATCAATAATATATATGAAGGTATGGAGGACATTTTCTGGTGGTGTTCCAGTTTACCCATTATATGAAGTACTTTTCAGTTTCATTCGATAAAATGGACTTTCTTTTCGACAAACACCCCAAAATTTTGGGCAAGCAAATTAAACCTTTTCCTACAACCCTGAAACACATAAAAAAACCTCTGGCTCTTAACAAGAACCACGAGGTCTTTAAAACTCAGGAGATTATCATTATTACTCATACGCAATTATCGTGCCAAGGCCAGACGATACTGCCGATCGGTATATTCCACTAAATCCTCGACCGAGACCAATCGCCAAGCAGGGGTAGTCAGCCTGCCATTTTCCTGCCGCTTGTACCCCGTTCCAAACATAAATCCTTTTTTACCTTTCCCGCCTTCAAAGGTGAATGCACCAATGACATGTACAAAAAGCGCTGCTTCAACCGATAAGTTGTATTTTTCTGCAATGGCGGTAGCAAGATAGCGAGCATCCTCTAAGCCAGAAACTCCGTTATTTTCAGCAATTTCCTGAACCACCACCACATGGGTTTTGCCCCGTGTGGCTTTAACATCTGCTTCATACACCTGAATCCGCACACTGGAATTGGCATAGCCGTCCTTATTCCATGTAAAAACGGTCTCTCGATCTGCTTGGGCTTGTGCATAACCATATAAAAAAATGCACAACAACATCGAATAAACAATCTTTTTCATTTTATTATGGTTTAATTAATTGGTTAATACCGTAAAGAAGGTGACTTTATTTTCTTGACACCGTTAAGAAGATAATCATAACCTTATTTTTTGCACCTCTAAACTTTTTTTCGGGCAAGTTGTATTTCGGGGAAGAGATTGGTACGATAATTGGGAAGGGCAATCCATGGATACATTCGGTTTTTTTTATGACCAGTCCCAACACGATGAAGCCCCCGCCCCATTCCGCCTACACACAACAAAACAGACTCCTCCAAATCGCCCTTTTGGTGGTTTTGGTCTTATTGGCCTTCGTTTGGAATGCCTGCGGCGTTGTACGGAGTTTGCCACCCCCAAAAAGCCAGCACAGCCCTGAGTCTTACCGGATTACAGAAGGATTTCGAACACAGACAGGGGTTGCCAGCCACTACGGCGAAAAAGACCAAGGGAACCTTACGGCCAGTGGAGAACCGTATAACCACCGAGACTTCACAGGCTCTCATAAATCTTACCCTTTCGGTCAGTATGTAATGGTCACCAACCTCACCAATCAACAATCTGTGGTCGTTCGGATCAACGACCGCCCCAGTGCTACGGACAATAAAGTCATCGGTCTTTCGGGGAGTGCCGCCGCCCAGATTGGCCTCCTTCAGTCTGGAATTGCGCGCGTAGAGGTAGTCCCTGTAGAACCTTCTGCTTCCAACAGCAATGGACCAACACTCGCTTATGACCCCCTTTCACCCTATTCAACAGGCTTTGGCGATGCTGGGCGGACTTCCTATCAAGCACCTACCAACGCCGCTTTCACGAGCCGTACGGAAAAAACTTCAGCACCTGCGTTAAATACTACACCAGTTTGGCAAAATCCGACACCCACCCAATTCCCGGATTACACCTATCCATCTGGTGGTGGAGCCACCCGATTGGCTCCCAACTCCGCCAATCCAAATGAAAACAGGTCTTTATACAATAGTACGCCCACAGAAAAAAAATCAGGATTAAATGCTTACGGGGGAAATGCAGGACAGGTTAATACTTTAGGAGGCGAGGATTTGCCGCTGGGAATGTCTTCGATGAGTCCGACGGGTATTATTCCAAATGGAGGCATTCCTTTAAAATTGAAACGCAATCATTATACCATACCAGATGGAAACTGGACAATTCAAATTTCGGCTGTCCGGAGTCAACGTTCCATTAAGGATCAGCAAATTGCCTTGGGGCCAGATCTGTGGCAAGAACGAACTGGCACCGATGATCTTACAAGGCTTAATTTTGGGCGTTTCCGTAGTAAATCGGAAGCACAAGCAGTTGTCCTTGAATTAAGACAATTGGGATACAATGATGCCTATGTAAAACCAGCCAAAAACGGTTATTAAAAATACACGAGACACTCCTCATACTTGTCAATACACTACTGCCTGAACCTGCACTGGCAGAGAAAAGCCGAAAATGGCATAGCTTGTTTACGAATAAAACTCTTCTGCGTTTCTGTCCACATAAAATCGCAACCACACTCACCAAGCTTATACAATTGATGGTGGTACAGCCTGATGTCTCCGTATGAGACAAGAAAACATTCGATTTTTTATTTTTGAGGCTTAACCAATAAAGAGATGATTTTATTGCCCAAATAGCTCGCAAATACTGGTATAACTACATAGAATTGCATTCAAGCATACCCGCTACTCAGACCCCATCACGTATCATTTTGGGATTTTTTTATCTTAGTCATTAAACGCTCTTCATTGTCTTGTATCAAAGCGATACAGAAACAGAGACCCACCACCAATAACCAGGTCTCCCAAACGTTTCCCGATTCTTTGATCACCCCTCTCTCAGGGGGACGCGAAGTCCCCCCAAGAGTACCTGTAAGTGGTTTTTTCGTCCAACCCACAAGCGAGGGCGTTCTGAGCAAACTTTTAAACCACAAATCCTATGCCAGTAGGGGGTGTTATGAGAAAAAAAATTTTTCCGTTCAGTGTAACCACTTATAATTCGGAAACATATGCCAAAACTTTTTTTGGTTTTTTAGTTGTATTAGCCCTCGCCCTTCCGGCAATGGGCCAATCGGGTCGTTGGAAAAACGACACAGCATCGTATTCTGCTGATGCTGGCAACAAATCGGTAACCGGACAAGACCAGCCGCTTTACATTCCGTTACCTCAAGACGGGCGTCGTTCGTGGACTGTTCGGATCGAGGAGGTGAACGGTCGTCAGGTAGCCATTTTAGAAAGCCGGGAAGTTGCGTCAGAATTGCCCAATCGTGCCCCATCCCCTCAACGGACGGAATCATCGGTCCAACCTGTTTCGCCAACCTATCGGGAAGCGGCTGTTTCAGACTATGTTCGCCCAGTGGTTCATGTATCAGCGGCTCCCGGACGTGGTTCTGCTTCGCCTTCAGCTCCTATCCGAAACACGGCTTATACCCCAGCGCCCACTTACACCCCAACCGAGAACGAAGTCGCACGGGTGGCATCACGCCGAAATGAAGGCCCGGCAAACAACACCAGCCCTATTTTGGCATATGCGTCTTCTTCGCCCTCAGAGCGGCTTTACACCCCACCTTCTACCGGAGTTGCGCCCTCTGGCAGCCCTTATGAAGGCCGCCGTTGGAAGGTGACCGCCGTCAGCTATGGCTTAGCCTCTTGGTATGGTGGGAAATATCAGGGACGCAGAACCGCAAATGGGGAGGTTTTTGACATGTACCAATACACCGCCGCCCACCGCACCATTGCCTTCGGCTCGAAAGTTCGGGTAACGAATCTATCCAACAATAAAAGTGTTATTGTACGGGTGAACGACCGTGGCCCTTTCACAAATGACGGACGCATTATTGATTTGGCCATGCAAGCCGCCCAAGATATAGACATGGTTAAACAAGGCGTTGGCCGCGTAAAATTAGAGTTACTCGAAGAAGAGACCGGACAATTTATTGCCTATACCGAAGAGGCCCCGCGTCCAACCCAAAACCGTGTGGCTCCCCAATACCCCACCATCGAACAAACCCAACCAGAACGTTATACGGTACAAATTGCTGCTACCGGCGATGCCCAACGGGCCCGGATGCAAGCCAACCAAATTTCTGGCGGATGGGTTCACGCCACCCAAGTAAATGGCAATACCTTATATCGGGTCAATATTGGCCGATTTGCAAAGAAGGCCGAAGCAGAACTTGCAGCCAGCCAAATCCGCAACAACGGAAGAGATGCGTTGGTTAAGCAAATCCAAAACTGAACACGATTTTTTTGATGCTA
Source organism: Bacteroidetes Order II. bacterium (assembly GCA_016788705.1). Classification (NCBI taxonomy): domain Bacteria; kingdom Pseudomonadati; phylum Bacteroidota; order unclassified Bacteroidota Order II.; species Bacteroidota Order II. bacterium. The sequence goes on along the minus strand of JAEUSQ010000007.1, from coordinate 154,305 downwards.
CCGCCGACCCGAAAGCGCCCCCACCCCACCACCCGTCTGCATCAAAAAAGCCCGGCTTCTTCCTCCGAAACCGGGTATTTTTTTGTATGTGCACAACGAAATGAATTGATGGTCAGTTCAAACCTAACAGCGGCAAGTGCTGACCAAACGGCAAAGAACAGGCGTTCGGTTTGTGCATGTCTGTTGGCCTTAGCCACCGCGCTTTTAATTCTTTCCAAAGCCTTTCCACAATATTAAGATTAGGTGAATACAATAGTGTGTGTGTGCGCTTCACTTTTCCACATGCCGCCCTCTGGGATTCATTGTATATTCAGATTTAAATTGTACATTTGGCTATTGGTTCTTTTCAAACCCTAAAAACATGAATACACAATCCTTCAGAATGGCGTTTGTCTTCGTTTTGGTGCTGGGGCTAAGCGCTTGTTCACAAAAGCAAAAACCGTTAACCCGCTCCGGAACCGCAGCAGGAACGGTTCTCAAAGTCGAGAATGGTCAATCCACCACCACCCCAATGTATGTACCTTATCGTTTAACAAGCGATTTGGTAGAAGGGCTTTCTACGAAAAACAAACAAGTGGTGGGCCTGCTTATCGAGGCGGCACAGGTGATGGACGACATTTTTTGGGAGCAGACCTATGGTGACCCACGCAATTTATCCCAATACACCGATCCAGCCGTACAGGCGTATATCCGAGTAAATTATGGCCCGTGGGATTTTCTCCATGCCAATACTCCGTTTATTCCTGGTGTGGGACCTAAGCCTGATGGTGCAAATTATTACCCAAAAGACATGAGTAAGGCAGAATTTGAGGCCGCAGCGGCCACAAATCCCGCACTTAAAGACCCTTATACAATGGTTCGGAGGGATGCCAACGGCAAACTGACGGCCCTCCCATTCAATACGTATTTTAAGCCCCAAATGGAGCGGGCAGCAGCCAAACTCCGAGCAGCAGCGGCCTTGGCCGAAGATATGGGCCTCCGAAAATACCTCGAACTCCGCGCCGAGGCATTGCTCACTAACCAGTACCAAGCCAGCGATTTTGCTTGGATGGACATGAAAACCAGTCCTATTGATGTGGTTATTGGCCCTATCGAGACGTATGAAGATGGGTTATTTGGGTATAAAGCTGGAGCAGAAGCCTATGTTTTGTTAAAAGACCTGGCTTGGAGCGAACGCCTCTCGCGCTATGCCGCCCTCTTACCCATGCTACAACGCGGCTTACCCGTTCCCGATGCCTATAAAGCTGAAATGCCCGGAACAGATTCGGACTTGAACGCCTATGATGTGGTCTTTGTGACGGGCGACGCCAATTCTGGCTCCAAAACCATTGCCATAAACTTGCCGAACGACGAAGAAGTCCAACTCAAAAAAGGAACCCGCCGTTTACAGCTTAAAAACGCCATGAAAGCCAAATTCGACAAAATGATGTTGCCGATTTCGGATCTTCTCGTTGCGCCTGACCAACGCAAACACGTAACATTCGATGCTTTTTTTGCCACCACGATGTTCCACGAAGTGGCGCATGGTTTGGGAATTAAAAACACCCTCAACGGAAAAGGAACCGTTCGCGGCGCACTGAAGGAACAAGCTTCTTGGCTGGAAGAAGGCAAGGCCGATATTTTGGGATTGTATATGATCCAAAAAATGGTGGAAACCGGCGAACTCAAAAACGTAGATTTAAAAGACTATTATGTTACCTTCTGTGCCAGTATTTTCCGAAGCATCCGGTTTGGAACAGGAAGTGCGCATGGCAAAGCCAATTTAGTTCGCTTCAATTACTTTCAAGAACGCGGGGTTTTTACCCGTGATGCAGTGACCGGAACCTATCGCGTAGATTTTGAAAAGTTGCGTGCCGCAGTGGACAGCCTATCCGATCTTATTCTCCGGCTTCAGGGCGACGGACAATATGACGCTGTTGTGGCGTTGTGGAATGAAAAAGGCCGCGTGGGTGAAATGTTAAAAGCCGACCTGAATCGCTTGGCCGAAGCAAAAATTCCTGTAGATATTGTTTTTGAGCAAGGAAAAAGCATTTTAGGACTATAATGCACTTTTCGGCAAAAGCGCGTAGTGGTAAACGCACCACGAAGACATGAAACGATCTGCGGCAAAAAAAACATAAAGACAAAAGCCGGCGTATTTTCCGGCTTTTGTTCGTTTCAAACCCTTAATTGGCCTCGTCTAACACATAAATAGCGGCAAGGTTTCGCCCTAATTGGCCGTAATCTAAGCCGTATCCCAAAACAAATTTATTTTCGATGGGGAAGCCCACCCAATCCAACTGAACCTTTTCGCGGGTGGCATCTGGTTTGTGTAACAGCGTTACGACTTTTACAGAGGCAGGGTGGTGGTGCGCCATTTGTTCAAGGATATACCGCATCGAAAGCCCTGTATCCACAATGTCTTCCACCACGATCACATGTCGGCCAGCGATCTTGGCATCTAACCCTTTCTTCTCCGTCACCTGTCCGCTGGAAATTTTTTCCGCTCCATAGGAGGATAATTTAATAAAATCCATCTCGCAATCTATCGTCACGTTCCGGATCAAGTCGGCCATAAAAATAAAGGAACCATTTAATAACCCGATAAAAATAGGGTTTTTGCCGTCATACTCTTCGTTGATAGCGGACCCTATTTCTGTGATACGTGCCTGAAGCGCTTCGTTCGGAATCATCATACGGAATCGTTCGTCCCGGCAATACACGATTTCGGGCGTCTCGGAAGGGGCAAAGTGCATAATTAGGATTGGTTTTGTGGTCGGAATGTAATCAGGAAAGTACGTCATCCCCCCGATCTGAAAAAAGCGAAACCATCTTGAAGTCAAACCAACAACGTAAATATTTTTGTTTTCCCTATTCAATATTACTATTTATGATCAAATAAACTCACAAACCAGACTGAGTCCAGCCCTCTTCAATCAACGCACACCGTTTATAGTCCTCATCTGAAACCTCATATAAGTTACCATCGGCACTACCAGAGACCGAAATTTCAAGGTATCCGGCAAAGACCCAAATAAAGGCGGGTTGCCCACTGAGTACCACATGGCCCGGCTGGGCATATCCAGGAAAAGCAGCGATTTCACTTTTAAATGCCTTCATTTCGTCAAAAGTATAGGATTTATTTGGAACAGGGCGCAGAAACGAAGGGGGTATTTCCTCCAAGACCAGTCCCATATGGCGTAAAATGCGTTCTAGTCCAGTAAATCCAGAAAAGACAAACCGCGCCTGTAGAGCATCGCCGTCTTGGGCATGTCCGCGAAACCCACGGTGCAGGGTAAAAAATGTGAGTTTGGGTGTTTCTATATTCATTGGTTTCATGCGTATCTCTATCCGTTGTAGGCGCTACCAGAAAGACAAAATGCGCAAAATGCGCAATTGATTTTTTGCTTTCTTTTGGCTTTTATGTGTAGAAACGGAAGTGTTATTAAGCCCACCACCCTGCACAAATATTTTTCCGGTAGGTGCATAAAAAAGCCTTTTGTCGTTTGAAAAGGCTCGTTTGCAACGAACCGAGGCTCTCAGACAAAAGGCTCAACGCTTGATGCAAAAGTTAGAACTGAATCGGAATTTCTACCTTCGTCATATCCCAGCCAATGATCATTTTACTGGCCCCATTGATCGGTTCGGTAAAAATGATGGCGAGTGATTCCTGTTCTTTTTCTAATTTCGCGACGGGGACATCAAACCGAACTACATCTTTTTCTTGCTTGTAGCTATAAGCTCCCCATACATCGGTATCAGTATTTAGCACCATGGTCCATTTATCCTCGAAAGGGATGGCATAGACCGAATAAGTGCCCGCCTTCACGGCTTTTCCGCCAATGGTTACGTCTTTGTAAAAGCGGATTTCAGTGGCTTCGTTTGCACCAACCCGCCAGACCTTTCCAAAAGCCTCTAACTTTCCAAAAATCTCCCGACCCTTTTTCTGAGGACGCGAATAAATAATTTTCGCAATAGGTGGGGCATTACGGTCTTCTCGCAAGTAGGCTATATCTGCCGGACTACCATCTAACTTAGGGAAGTTTTGCGCTTGAGTCGGTAGGGCAAAAAAAGCGCTCACCACAAAAAACAATGCGATACGGGTATTTTTTTTCATTTGAATTAAATTTGTTTGGGTTAAGAATGGTGCTAAAATGCCCCATAGAAGGTTTTTGTTCCGATAGGTTGTGTCCTTTTTACCCTATCAAATAAAGAAGGCAATTATCTTATCTTGTGTCTGCCCATTCCCGCATCTACCAAAATTCGGTAAAAATATTCTGGCATCTTAAATATCCCGTACTTTTTTTAATCTTTTAAAAAAACCGTCTCTGCCCGATGAACACTCCTACAATACTTTGGCAACCCACAAAAGAAGACCTTGAACAAGCCAATCTCTCAACGTATCTACAATGGCTGGCGGAACGTACTGGGCAAACATTTGCTTCGTATGATGCACTCTGGGCATGGTCGGTGTCGAACATAGATGATTTTTGGGCTTCTATTTGGGCTTATTTTGAAATCATGGCCCATACGCCCTACAAAACCATCCGTTCTGGGGATGCCATGCCTGCAGTTCGCTGGTTTGAAGGCGCTACCTTAAACTATGCGGAACATATTTTTCGGAACGAGACGTCTTTGTATCCGGCTATTCTTTTTAAATCGGAATCCAAACCAATCGAAGCCATTTCATGGGCATCGCTTCGGGAAAAGGTTGCAAAAATGGCGGCCTACCTAAAAGCAGAAGGCGTGGGAATCGGAGACCGTGTAGTTGCTTATTTGCCCAATATTCCGGAAGCCACCATTGGGTTTCTGGCCACTTGTGCGCTGGGGGCCGTTTGGTCGAGTTGCTCCCCCGATTTTGGCCTTGACAGTGTAACCGAGCGGTTCCAACAAATTACGCCAAAAGCCTTTATTGCCGCGAATGGCTACACCTATAATGGTAAAACATATGAGCGAACAGCCGAAATCCAAGCCATACTGACGGGAATACCTACCATTACGACAATGATCATTGTGGAAGCGGAGAGCCTTCCACACAAGACGGTTTTTTCAGTAAAAACAACTACTTGGCATTCCATTCTTATGGAACCAGATAGGCCAAAACTTAGGTTCGAAGCCGTCCCTTTTGCCCATCCAATCTGGGTCTTATACTCATCGGGGACCACGGGTACACCGAAGGCCATTACCCATTCACAAGGTGGTGTTTTGCTGGAACACCTTAAGTACCTCAGTTTTCACAATGACGTTCATAGAGGAGAAAGGTTCTTCTGGTTTTCGACAACGGGCTGGATGATGTGGAATTTTGTTCAGGCATCTTTATTGGTCGGCGCAACCGTAGTCCTATACGATGGTAGTCCAAATTATCCCAACCTGAATGCCCTATGGCAACTGGCAGAAGAAGCTGACATTACACACTTTGGAACCAGTGCCCCTTACATCTTGGCGTGTCGCAAGGCTGGCATCACGCCCAAAAAACAGTTCAATGTATCCAAATTGCGTTCGATCAGTTCTACGGGCGCTCCCTTGCCTCCAGAAGGCTTTCAGTGGATTTACGAACATGTAAAGGATCGCGTATGGTTCTGTTCAATGAGTGGCGGAACGGATGTATGCACCGCATTTGTGGGAGGCGTACCCACCGAGCCTGTCTATGAAGGAGAAATCCAACGGCGATCATTGGGAGCAGCCGTTTATGCCTTCGATGAATGGGGAAACGCCGTAATAAACGAAGTGGGTGAAATGGTGCTTAGCGAACCAATGCCTTCTATGCCCATCTATTTTTGGAACGACCCCCATAAAACGAACTATTTGGATAGCTATTTTACCCATTATGGAGGTAAGGTCTGGCGACACGGTGATTGGCTTACCCTCACCGACCGAAATACCCTGCTGATTTGGGGCCGATCGGACGCCACGCTGAACCGGAATGGGGTGCGTATCGGAACAGCAGAGATTTATCGGGCGCTATACCAAATTGCGGACATTCAGGACAGTCTGATTGTTAACCTTGAACAGAAGGATGGTACACACTTTATGCCCCTTTTTGTTCAGCTTAGAACAGGTGCAGAACTCAATGAGGCGCTCCAAACAGCCATTATTCAGACCATACGCAGCATGTATTCTCCGCGTCATGTTCCGGATGCCATCCTCTTGATTCCAGAAGTGCCTTATACCATCAGCGGAAAAAAAATGGAAGCACCGGTAAAAAAAATACTCATGGGCCTACCCACTGACAAAGCGGCCAATAAGGGCGCCATGCGAAATCCTGATGCATTGGTCTTCTTTGAGGAATTCGCCAAACAGAGGAAGCATATTTCATGATGCGTATTTCAGCCTATTGGCTTGATCCTATGTTGAGGCCAATGTCCCACAGAAGGCACGCACAGTGTCACCACTTCCATGTGCTGTATTTGCAACCCGTAAACGGTCACACCCTTTCCAGTTCATCCTCGCGGTCTTCGCTTTCCAAAGTCTCCTCCGATTCCACCCGAAGGTCTTCAAGGTCTAAGGTAAATGCCTCGTCTTCATAATGTGCCCGGTCCAACTCGGCCTTTAAAAACTTGCCCGTCACAGATGTCTCATGCCTCGATACATCATCGGGCGTGCCAGTACACAAAATCTGCCCTCCTCCTGCTCCACCATCAGGCCCAAGATCAATCACCCAATCGGCTGTTTTAACCACATCCATATTGTGCTCGATAACCAAAACGGAATTGCCTTTTTCAACAAGGGCGTGTAAAACATGTAATAAGTGACGAATGTCTTCGAAGTGAAGCCCGGTTGTAGGCTCATCCAAAATATACAAGGTTTTCCCTGTTGCCGGACGCGACAATTCGGTTGCTAGTTTTATCCGTTGGGCTTCTCCACCAGATAGAGTGGTGGCTTGTTGTCCCAAACGAATGTATCCCAATCCTACCGCAGCAAGTGTTTGTACCTTTTTACGAATATTCGGAACCGCTTCAAAATAGGTTAACGCCTCCTCTACAGTCATATCCAATACATCTGCGATGGTTTTTCCTTTATACTTAACCTCCAACGTTTCTTGATTATATCGCTTCCCCTTACACGTTTCGCACTCCACATATACGTCAGGCAAAAAGTTCATTTCTAATTTTTTGATCCCCGCCCCCGTACATGTTTCGCAACGCCCTCCTTTCACATTAAACGAAAAGCGCCCCGGTTTATACCCGCGAATCTTAGATTCTGGTGCATTTGCAAAAAGATCGCGGATGTGTGTAAAAAGACCCGTATAGGTAGCAGGATTTGAACGAGGTGTACGGCCAATGGGTGATTGATCCATGTCTATCACCTTGTCTAAATGCGCCAAGCCCAGTAAGGCGTCATAAGGCAAAGGACTCCGTTGCCCGTGATGGAAATGATTGACCAACAGAGGATATAGGGTATGATTGACAAGGCTTGATTTACCTGAACCGGAAACGCCTGTTACACACACAAACATCCCCAATGGAATCCGAAGAGTATCTCCTTTCAGATTATTGCCGCGTGCCCCAACGAGTTCGAGGTATTTCCCGTTTCCGGTACGCCGTTCCCGACGTATGGGGATGTAACGGCGATCCGACAAATACGCCGCTGTTAGGCTCTGAATACCAGAAGATGCTTCCGCGTATTGTTTCGGGCTACCAGCAGCCATCACTTCGCCCCCATGTTCTCCAGCAGCAGGCCCCAAATCCACCACAAAATCGGCGGCCTCAATCATCTCGCGGTCATGTTCCACCACCAAAACAGAATTGCCTAAGTCCCGTAGGTTTTCTAAGGACTGAATCAACCGGACATTATCACGGGGATGAAGTCCGATGCTTGGCTCGTCTAATACATACAAAACCCCAACAAGTTGTGTTCCGATTTGGGTGGCAAGCCGGATGCGTTGGCTTTCGCCCCCAGATAAACTTCTGGCAGCCCGGTCTAAGCTAAGGTAGTGCAAGCCAACATTCAGCAGGAAATCTAACCGATCATTAATTTCTTTCAATATCGGTTGGGCAATTGCAGCTTTATTTCCCGTAAAAGTAAGCCCCCCCAGCGCGCCCCGAAGCTGGTACAAATCCATCTGAACGAGCTGTGCAATGCTGTAAGGCCCCACTTTATACGACAGGCTCTCCGGCTTTAGGCGTCCACCTTTACAGTCGGGGCAAGACTGGAGACGGAGAAAAGACTCGGCCCACTTCCGGATTTCGTTCGAGGAAGTATTCTCGTAGAAATTCCACACATATTGTAAAAGCCCAGCCCAGCGATGCTGATATGTTACTGCACGGTCTTTGTGTTTATACAAAATATCAAACACTTCTTCCCCAGCACCTTCCATGAGTACTTCATATTGCCTCGATGTAAGTTTTTCGATGGGGGTTTGAAACGTGAATGCATATTTTTTAGCTACCGCTTCCAACTGCGAAAAAGCAAACATTTCGCGTGGCTTCCCCAGAGGGGCTAGACCACCTTCGGCAATACTCTTCGTGCGGTCTGGGATTAGCAGGGTAGGTTCCAATTCCAATTTATTGCCTAAACCATTGCAGGTAGGGCAGGCGCCATAAGGCGTATTAAACGAAAAGAGATGGGGGGATGGATCGTCGTAGCTTAGGTTATCCTCCGGACACGTCAGGTTCCGACTCATCACCATATCCGGCCCTTCCACCAAAGCAACAATGAGGGTATCCTGACCCATTTCTAAAGCCTTCGTCACCCCTTGACTCACCCTCGGACGTATTTCGGGCATCGCTACAAGCCGGTCTATCACCACCTCAATGTCGTGGATTTTGTAACGATCCACCCGCATTTCTGGTTCTAACTCCCGAATTTCCCCATCTACCCGCACCCGCTCATACCCTTGTCTGGCCACCTGTTCAAACAATTCGCGGTAATGCCCCTTCCGACCACGAACCACTGGTGCTAAAAGGAACAACCGCGTACCCTCCGGCAACCCACATATCGCCTCTATGATTTCATCGTCGGATTGTTTCCGCATCGGGCGGCCCGATAGGTAGGAATACGCATCGGCGCTGCGGGCAAAAAGCAGGCGCAAAAAGTCATAAATTTCGGTAACGGTTCCTACGGTAGAACGCGGATTGCGGCCTACCGTTTTTTGATCAATCGCAATAACGGGCGACAATCCATCTATAAAATCTACATCCGGACGCTCCATCATCCCCAAAAACTGGCGTGCATACGCACTCAACGACTCCATGTACCGACGCTGTCCTTCTGCATAGATGGTATCAAAGGCCAGAGACGATTTACCAGAACCGCTCAGACCCGTTACCACAACCAAGCGATTTCTGGGAATGTCTAAGTCTATGTTTTTCAGGTTGTGCTCGCGGGCGCCCCGTATCACGATGGTTTCTTCCATAGCAAACTGGTTTGGTGTATTGGGGGACAAATTAACCGATCCCTACAAGCGGAAACGATCTTACACACATACTTTACAGTATTCTTAACAAGATCTTCCAGATTGAACGTGCGACCTATGTTAGGAAGTACCTTTCGCCTATTCAACTATTAGAGAAAACATACCCAATCTTGTATTAAACAGTGTTGATTAACATCCGGTGTACCATTAACGAAAAAGGAAAGGCCACCCATCTCGTGTAGGCGGCCCTTCAATAAAAGCGAATATTTCCGCAAATTAACACGTCATGATTCTTCTCTGGTACCACCATGACCAAATGCCACCACACTCAATATTTTTACATTAAGGTATAAAAACATAAAAAATTGAATTAATGGGTTATGCATCACAAATTTTTGGAAACGGGTGATTTTTTTTGCCATAAAAGGATAGAGTTACTCTGGTATTAGCCACCAGAATGGTTTAAGTTTAGCTTTATAAAGAAAGGCGAAATGCAAGGCAAATTTTACCCAATGCCCGGCTAACCCAAGCGCACCAAAGGTCCTTTTTAAATCCCTGCCACCTGAATCCGGATACTTTTTGTAATCTGGAACAATCGGGAAAGTGGTAATGCTAATGCCCCTTCCTTTTATCATACCATAGCCGGAAGAAGCAATGCAAGCCGCCCCCATGTTGCCCATAGAACCTTTATGGTGCATTTTTCCCCCACCACCCTTGATGGTCTCAATTATATTGTCCGCGACCAGTTTTGCGGTTATCCCAGAAGGCATCCCTGTGCGAGGCGGCGAAGGGAAAATTTCTGTGCCATTGGTACTTTTCCGTGGCTTGGAGATGGTATGAGGGGGCGCAAACGCAATTCCCGGTGCAAAAATATTATGATAACTTGGGTTTTGATAGGTTTCAGGCCAGTCTTGTACCGTCCATTCCTCGTAAGGCTTTGGCGAATAATCGGCATCTACAACCATAAAACCCCGGAAAAGTTTTTCGGTAATGTCCCGATCTTGGTGGTCATAGGCTTTGAACCCATGTCCTGAAAATGCAGGGATAAGCATCGCAAAATCATATTCCTCGGTCTTATACGCCCCGTCCAAGGTTTCATAATGGGCTTTTCCATCCTCCACTTTGTAAACGCCCGCACCCAATATCCATTTAATTCCCCTATCTTCAAAAACCATTTCGACGAGATCTTCCGAAGGAATGGCCTCCCTCCCCACCCGCATCAGCATACCATCCATCCCAAAATCACCCAGTTTATATTCATTGGAGATCCAAGTAATTTCCACCTTATCCCGTACTCCATGTCGGTTGAGTTCCTGCTCAACATTCAGGATATATTCAAAAGCAGCTCCCTGGCAAGTCGCTTTGGGATGCCCTGTACCAATCAGGATTTTGGCTTTTCGGGTTGGCCGCTCCTTTTTCAGCTGGCAAATCAACTCGTAGAGACCGTTCCAAGCATGTTCAGCATGGTCGTAGGTACAAACCGAGAAGGCTTTGTTCTTGCCTGGAATCAAGCCTTCCGTCTGGTCAAAAGCCAATTTGGGACCTGTTGCATTAATCAAAAAGTCATAGGTTACTTTTTCTTTTTTCCCTGCCTGTTCGCCATATAAATATTCAATCATCACAAAGGGTTTGGACTCGCTATCATTGCCCTCTGGATGAAAAGAAATTGCTTTCGCCTGAATATACCCGATCTGGTGTTTTTTGTATAAGGGAATTAAGGGGAAATACACTTCTTTGGCTTTCATCCGCCCAATTCCCACCCAAATATTAGAGGGTACCCATTGATAATTTCTGTTTGGAGAAACTACAACGACCTCATGTTCTTTGGATAATTTTCGCCGCAAATATGCCGCGGCAGTATGACCTGCGATACCGGCCCCCAAAACAACAACTTTTGCCATAATTCCAATTGTTCAAAATGGACAAAATACAATGTAGCACCTAAATCAAAGCCAAAAGATAGACCTTGAAGTGGCGGCTAAGTGCAATATTATGATGGGCGTAAGGGGGATGTATGTATGATAAGCATTTCACCTAAAGAATGCAACCAACGCAAAATTGGGTATTCTATTTTTCATGCAATTCAACGTGTGGGCATCTGGCCTAAATCATGAAGTAGCTTACAGATATTGTGAAATCGTGCCCATGTCTTTGTCTCCACGACCAGAACAACACAGCACCAACACTTCATTGTGGTGCATGGTATCGGTGATTTTTGGTAACAAAGCGATGGCGTGTGCGGTTTCGAGTGCCGGAATGATGCCCTCGGTTTCGGCGAGTAGTCGTACCCCTGCAATGGCCTCGGAATCGGTAATGGGGTGATATTGGACCCTTCCTAAGTCTTTCAGATAAGCGTGTTCTGGCCCGACGCCCGGGTAATCCAACCCGGCAGAAATGGAGTGCGCCAGTTCTACCTGTCCTTGATCATCTTGGAGCAATAAACTCATGGCGCCATGTAGCACCCCTGGCTCTCCTAACGTTAATGTGGCAGCGGTACGGCCTTCCAACCCTTCACCAGCCGCTTCCGCGCCAAAAATGCGTACTTTTTCATCATTGATAAACGGAAAAAAAAGCCCCATTGCGTTGGATCCACCACCCACACAGGCCACCAAGGCATCCGGTGTTTCGCGCCCTTCCAGTGCCAAAAGTTGTTTTCGGGTTTCCTCGCCAATTACGCGATGAAAATCCCGCACCATCATGGGATATGGATGCGGTCCCACAACGGAGCCAATGATATAAAAGGTATCATGCGGATTGCTCACCCAGTCTCGGATCGCTTCATTCGTGGCATCTTTTAGGGTTTGGCTGCCGGAAGTAGCCGGACGCACCTCTGCCCCAAGCAAACGCATTCGTTGAACATTAAGATTTTGTCGTTCGATGTCTTCCGCGCCCATATACACCACACACGTCATCCCAAACCGTGCACAAACGGTAGCGGTAGCAACACCATGCTGCCCAGCACCTGTTTCGGCAATAATGCGGGTTTTGCCCATTCTTCGGGCAAGCAAGATTTGACCTATCGCATTGTTAATTTTATGCGCGCCCGTATGACAAAGGTCTTCACGTTTTAAATAGATGCGTGGCCCACCCATCTTTTCCGTTAAACGAGGAGCATAGGTGAGTGCCGTAGGACGTCCAACATATTCGCGCAACAAAGAATGATACATATCCAGAAATGCAGGATCATTCTGTGCCGCTGCATAAGCAACCTTCAAGTCGGCCAATACCGGATACAATATTTCCGGAACAAAAGCGCCACCAAAGGGGCCAAAATGACCATATACATCGGGGGCAAGATAGGGCGTGGGCATATAATTGCGTTAAAGATTAAAAAGCGGTTATACGCCTAAAGCAGCTTTCAAGGCGTTTAGTTCCTGGCGCAGTTCCGAGACTTCTGCCTCTAATTTATCCATCCGGCCGGTGTCTAACCCTACGGGTGGTGAAGGATGGTCTGCATTTTCGTATTCCGATAGGTCTGGCATTCCGGCCATCAGGTGTAAAAACCGCGCCTCCTTTCGACCTGGCCTTTTCGGTAATTGAACCACCAGTGGTTCCTCACATTCAATCAGGCGATTTAAGGCTTTTTCCGCTTGTTCCAACGACTCAAAGTGATACATGGCCGTGGCATTTCCCTTGATTTCACCCAAGGTTTGCTCCCCACGTAGCATAAGGACGGCCAAGATGCACAATTCCTGAGGATCAAGGTCTATCACGCGGTTCAGACTCTGCCGATACTTATTGACTCTTCCAGAAGCCGAGTCTAATTGTACCAAGCGTTTGTGCTGTAACGCTTCGATGGCCGCATACACCGAGCGTTCGTCTAACTGCATGACGGGGTTACGGCTTGTTTTTTGGTTACATGCCGCAACCAAAGAGTTCAGGCTGAGCGGGTAATTCTGTGGGGTTGTACGGGCTTTTTCAATTAATGAAGCCAAGACCCGCACTTGAATGGCATCTAATTTTATTTCGGACAGATTCATGTTCCTCCTTCTGTTATGAACCGAAAAAGGCAGGTTTCACGGATAAGATAAAGCAGAACATAGGCCAATGTTGAATAAGGTTTGGTTTGATCGCCAAATTTTGAAAAAAGGTTGTTTAGTCATCCTCTCCCAAAGCACCTCTGGCCCCTTCCACACGCTGGGTGAAATAATGCGCACGAAGACGAACAGTATCCCGGAAAAAATCTACCCGTTCCACCTCCACCCTATGGTAATCTATGCCTGTACGCACTCTTAAATCCGCCAACAGTTCGGTCCGTTTTTCTGGCGAAATAAGATCAATACGTTCGTATAAAATGACCTGATAACTTTCGTGCATGAGTTTATCCTGATGGTCTAAGGCCCAAACAAGCCCTAAAAGCAGTCCATTTCCAAGGAGCAACAACATGTCTGGAACCGCCAGCGCATTCATCATGGCCAATGCAACCGCAACAAAAAAATACCCCATTTCGCGGATGTGAACCGTCACTGTTCGGTAGCGAATAATGGAGAATATGGCAAATAAGCCAAAAGCAAATCCCATCTCGAATTTTGAAGTACTCAGAAACAAACAAATAATAAAATTGGCTGCATTAAAAAGAAAAAAGGTAAAAACAAAATCTTTATTTTTATGCCTTGGATAATATATTAAACGAACAATAATAAAAATAGAAACCGCATTGAGCAAAGCTCGCGCAAGGAAAATGGATAAATCGGGTGTATGGATTTTAAAAAGCTCTTCCATCATAAAGTCGTTTCAGGTTTAGGAAAACAGGCTTAAAGGCGTTTTGGCGGAGGGTCGGCATCATAAGGGCCATCCCGATCGCATATTTTGAAAACGGTTTCGGGGAAGCACCCAATTGCCGAAGTACATGCCGAATGGGGGTGTGGAGGTTGTTTCGGGGTTGCTTAACTTCTACAATAACTACTTCAGACAATTGAACGGATCCCCCATTTCGCGAAAAAAGCAATCCGGTATCTATCGTAACCCGCTCTTCATGCTGGCCTCCTGCCAAAGTGATCCGGTTAAAGCACGTCGTAAGTTGTGGACAAATTTCATGGTTCAGATAGAAGGTATCATGGATCAATGCTTCTTCAGCACGTTTCAGTTTCGTGGACAAGTCCTCGCGTTTGAGGCGTATTTTTTCGGTCCTCGTCCCAAATCTTTTTTGCTTCACCTCAAAATAAAACAAATCAGAAAGTACATACTGACGTAAACGAATTTTAAGCCGATTGGGGCGACCATTATGGTGGTGATGGTAAAATTGCAAATCGGGCGTATCAAAATAGCAGGACACATACGGAAAAATTCGGCTTTTCTCAATGTCTAAAACGCCGTAATCTTGTTGGATCCGGCCCAGCACGTCGGGTAATACCGAAAGGGGGATCAGAAACTTGGCATCCACCCGGTTTTGAAGTGAAACCGCCTCTAAGTCCCGAAGCGTTATGGGAACAAAATCCATTAGCGCAGACTGTAGCCCAGAATTAACGTCCGATGCTAAGCCCGATCCCGCCAATGTGGGTGTAGGGTGTGTCATTTTTTTTGTAGCGCCATTGCGCCGTATAAAAGGTCTCAAGAGCAATGGTCGGTAAAATCCGAACCTCGAAACCGGTTTTCCAGCGAACCCGTTTAAGAGATAAAGCACGCTCTTCTATTAGCCACAGCGGTTCTACTTCTGTTGCCCACCGCACGGCTCCCGTGTACCATTTAAATTCCACACCGGGCCTAAAGGTCCATTCTATAGGCGTATCTTCGGGTGTTAAATACCATTCATAAAGGGTTTTAGCGGTCGCTTTGTACCGAATACTTCGTACCCGTTTTTGCAATGCCAACTGAAAGGCTACACGCATACTCGTCTCTTCCGAACCCTTTTTGTACCGAAAATCGGCCCCTGTCTCAATCCATTTTTTCATTTTATACCCATATAACGCACTTATATAGTGCGCGTCTAAAACGGATCCTTGTTCTTTAAGCCTCACTTCATAATCAAGCCCAATTTTTGATTTTGCACCTATATTCTCAGAAAAAGACACCTTAGACCAAAGTTGGCTGTCATCGGCCTGCGCCATCAGCAGCAAAGGGCAAAAGAGGAAATACAGACCTACCACCGATTGCCCCGTTATCCTGAAGCGGCATCCGATAAAATCAATAATCATACGCAGAGAGATGAGGATTTTTTGTTGTCAATAAATAATAACGCCTACTTCACAGATAGGTAACAGTTTCATAATGAATTAGTGTAACCTGCATCTGACGGCTACATTGAGAGACTTGGGTACTACCAAACAGATTTATGGGATGTTCGCAGGCCATCATGTACTTTGGTCGTATCTTATGGTCTCCTTTTATTCTACAATCATCAAGCCTTTTCAGATATTTTTCCAGTATGAAGCGGTTATTGGACTATCCCTTAAGTGTTCTATACGGCCTTTGGTTTCTTCTCACGCTGCTTATTTTCCATCCTTTGCAGATGTTTGCTTACCACTTATTCGGCAAACGGGCACATCAACGGGTGGTACATGCCTTGAATTTTTTCCTGCTGCACGGTTTGTACCTATTGGGAACACGGCTATCTTTTAGCCGTGTTCAAGCAACGCCCACAGATCGTCCGATCATTTTTGTAGCCAATCACCAAAGTATGTTTGATATTATCGGCATGATTTGGTACTTGCGAGCAAATTTTCCGGTATTCGTTTCCAAAAAAGAATTGGCAAAAGGGATTCCGAGCATTTCGTATAACCTCCAGAAAAGCGGGGCTGCGCTCATTGACCGTAAAGACTCGCGACAGGCCATTGCAGAAATTGTTCGATTGGCCAAAATGATCGAAGAATCTAATTTTTCTGCTTGTATCTTTCCCGAAGGTACGCGTTCGCTTAAAGGCATGAAGCGGTTTTCGGCAGGCGGACTGGGCGCATTGATAAAAAAAGCCCCCAGCGCACTCGTGGTGCCCGTAGCAATCAATGGGACAGGCAAACTCGATAGCTATAAATCCTTCCCCTTCCGGAGTTTTCAACAACTTTCTTGGAAAACCCTGACCCCCATCGAGCCGAAAGGTAAAACACCCGAAGAAATGGCACAACTTGCCGAAGACCAAATCCGCGCCGAGGTGGAGGGTATGCACTGCACTGCCTAGCAAGACATACGAAAGAAACACGGTTTTTTATCAGCATCCGGGTGCTTTTAGATCCCTAACCATGTCTTTCACCGTATATTCTTTTTTAGCCCATTCATTTTTCTTATACATTTATGGATAACGCTTCTCTTTTCCGGGCACTTTCCTTTGCAGCAGAAAAGCATCGCCACCAACGCCGTAAAGATGTGGCCGCTTCTCCTTACATCAACCACCCCATTGCAGTCGCCACAGTACTTGCCATTGAAGCAGGCTTAGATGACCCCACTCTCCTGATGGGCGCAATTCTTCATGATACGGTGGAAGACACCGAAACCAACTTCGAGGAATTGTCATTCCACTTTGGAACCGAAGTAGCAGACTTGGTGCGCGAACTGACCGATGACAAATCATTGCCCAAAGACATTCGGAAAAGGCTTCAGGTAGCACACGCTCCTCATCGTTCGCAAAAGGCCAAATGCCTCAAGATGGCCGATAAGATTTGCAATATCCGTGACATTACAGAACATCCTCCCAACGGATGGTCTAAAGAACGCCGGCTCGCCTACTTAGACTGGGCGCACCGTGTGGTGAATGGCTGCCGAGACGCAGACCCAACACTCTCGCTCCTCTTCGACGAAGTACATCAACAAGCCTTAAAGATTATTTCATAAGTCATTAATAAATAAGTATTTATTTAAAGTAATTACTTCTTTACCGAAATCCAAAACCATGAATCACCTTGTAACAGATCGGATGCAATATCTGATCGGGCTTTGGGATGCAACAGAAGATCGCCGCGCCACGTTCTTACGTTGTTATTCAATGATGACCCAAAACATGCTAATGGCGCTGGGTGATAACAGATTTCAGGATACAGCCTGGGTCTCTCAACTCTTGACCAGATTTGCAGAGTATTACTTCGAAGCATTGGAGGCTTTTGAGCGAAATCCCCGTGAAAGCCCTGCCGCTTGGTATCTTGCCCACCAACACACCCAACTTCCACAAGCACTTGCAATACGAAACCTCCTGTTGGGCGTCAATGCCCATATTAATTACGACCTTGTACTTACACTCGTGGAGTTAATGGATGGGGAGTGGGCCAAGCAAAACGCCTCGTGGCAACTTGGCCGACGCAAAGACTACGACTTGGTCAATACCATCATCGCCGAAACCATCAATGCGGTCCAGTCAGATATTTTAGCCAAGCAGGACGAATGGACCGCCGTAGTGGACGTAATCATGGGCCCAATGGATGAATGGCTGACCTTGCGGTTGGTTACCCACTGGCGGAATCAGGTCTGGGAGGATGCCGTACAAATGCTCGAAGCACCCTTACCAAACCGATTTCTACTCAAAATGGAACTGGAGAAAAGTGTCCTGAACCGTGCAAAAATCATTGCCCCCGCAGTAGAACAGTTTATGTAAGTTGGTACCATAAAAAAAGACCCCTTGGGGCCTTTCTCATATCCAAAAACTATCATGCTCATTGAAAAGCGATCAATCGGCCATAAATAAAATCAAACGAAAACGTCTTACTAACTGTCCTCCGTTCAATATATTCGGCAATTTGTTGAAGGCGTTTCGGAATAGCCATGATTTTTTCCTGTGCTTTCCGCCCGGCTTCACTCAATCCGGTAAGGTGCTCAATTTTCCAAAAAGACATCGCCTCTTCTACAATCTCCTTGTAGTCCCACGGTGTATAAATGCCTACCCGCCGAATTACATCCGCCATCTCCTTAAAATTCGGCATTCGATAACCTGGCATGTCAATACTCGGCATAATTGCTAAAGCAGATTGAAGCGCACGGTTGGGATCCATTTCTAAGATTTTTTTAAACACATTCCTATAAAATTGAAAATGTTTGGCCTCGTCGGCTGCAATGTTTTTTGCAATATTCTGAAAAACAGGCTCGTCCTCTCCCACATATCTTGCCGTATTCCGGTGAGCATATTGTGTAGCCCGTTCCTGTAGCGATGTATAAACAAAAACCCGATAGGGGTCTTTGTCCCATTCGGGATTAAACCCTGCCTCCTGATAAGCATATTGCATATACTCTACAACATGCCAGTTTACAATTCGGGAGTCGCGCATATAATCCCGAAGAATAGCCCCATGTCGGTCTTCTTCCGCAGTCCAAATGTTGTTCCAGCGCCCCCAAACACTCTCATCACCGAGGTGTGTGGAGATGATGCGGTGGAAATGTGGTAAACCTTCTTCAGTCAAAAGATTGACAATCAGCGAGACACGGGCAGCGTCTCCTAAAGACCGGGCGCGTTCGCGTAGCCGGTTATAAAACGTATCATTCTCAGGGTCAACAGCTTTTTCGTCTGCCGGAAGAAAGTCGGAAGAGAACCAAAGCCGTCTTTTCTGTAGGTGAAACTGCATAAAGGCGTCCACATCGGGCTCTAAGGTCCTCAGGGCATCCATCTTATCCATCAGGGACGCTTCCTCTGCAGAACCAATAGTTGAGGTGATAATTTCCATAGCGGTAAAGGTTGGGGTTGGGAATCAACAAAATCGTTGATTCATATTAAAATCGGAAATATTGGCTTCTGTGGCGAACAAAATGCGGTTAAGAGCAAGAACAGTGTTAAGTAATGAGGCGAGGACCCTCTTTAAGGCAGGTTTTAGCAAAGAATCATCTCGTTAATACATAATGACAGCTCCTGTTTCCTATTTTATACCTTGTTTATACTTTTTCCGAGAAAACCAATGTCACAAAAAAATTATCACTTATGGCGACCACACCCTTGGCATGGGCTGGAGGCCGGAAAAAACGCACCGGATGTTGTGCAAGCCTATATCGAAATAACCCCTTTTGACCTCATTAAATATGAAGTGGATAAAAATACAGGGTATCTGAAAGTAGATCGCCCACAACGGACCTCCTCGCTTCCACCCACGCTCTACGGCTTTATTCCACGCACTTACTGCGGAACCCGTGTCAGCAATCTAGCGCCAGATGCCACGCATGGCGATGGCGACCCGTTAGACATTTGTGTTATTTCTGAACGCCCCATCAACAAGTCCGAAATCCTCCTGAATGCACGGGTTGTGGGTGGCCTTCAAATGGTAGATAATGGAGAAGCAGATGATAAGATCATTGCCGTTTTAGACAATGACGAAGTTTGGGCCAATTGCCGAGACTTGGAAGACTTGCCCACCATGCTCGTAAACCGATTAGTCCACTATTTCACGACCTATAAATTGGTTCCCGGACAGGAAGTACACGTACACATCGCCAAACAATATGGCAAAGAGGAAGCCCATAAAGTCATTGAGGCGTCTATGGTGGACTACCAAGACATGTTTGGCCACCTGATGTTACACAATACGAACGGCTAAAAAACGATCTGAACTACAAAAGGACATTGCACGCCTACAATGTCCTTTTGCACAACTTTCGATCCACAGTTCTTTACATGGCACCTTGCCCTTGTTGGCGACCAAGTACCATATTCAATTCCACTTCGCGTCCTTCGCGCCAAACCCGAACCGAAACCCGATCTCCCGCACGGTATCCGGCCAATTGTAAGCCCGCCTCTTCCTGATTCGTCACTTTTTCTCCATTTATCTGAAGAATCACATCATTAGACCGGAAGCCCGCTTTTGCCGCAGGTGAGTTTTGTTGTACTCCTTTCACTAAAATGAGGCTGGGAATCCCATATTGCTGCGCCACATAAGGGTTCATGTCTTGAACCTGAAGTCCTGTATATACATCTCTTGCAACCGATCCGCGCTTTTTAAGTTGCCCAACCACTTCCTGTACCTTGTTTGCCGGAACAGCAAAACCCACCCCTACAGAGCCGCCAGATTGCGTGTAAATAACGGTATTCACCCCAATCACCTGTCCTATTGCATTCATTAAGGGCCCGCCAGAGTTTCCAGAGTTGATCGAAGCATCGGTTTGGATCATCCCTTTGTAGGAATGGCCTTGTGTGGGACCCAAATTACGATTTAATCCACTCACCACCCCAACAGTAACCGTCGGCTGAGTGGCCTCAAATAATCCGAAGGGGTTCCCAAAGGCTATCACCCATTCCCCTACCATTACCTCATCCGAGTTTGCAAAAGACAAATAGGGTAAGGCTTTGTCGGTTTCCACCTTTAGTAACGCCAAATCTGTAATACGGTCTGTTCCCACCAACTGGGCTTCGCGCTTGGAGCCATCCGGAAAAGCAACGGTGATTTTGGTGGCATTCCCCGCCACATGGTCATTCGTCACAATGTAGCCATCCGGAGAAATCAAGAAGCCAGAACCCAGACTTTTAACTTCCTGATATTGCGGTTCGGTTCGGCCCCGAAAAAACTGCGAAAAGAAGGGGTCGTTAAAAAACGGATCCCGATATTCTCGAAGTTCCGTCACATTGATGCTAACCACCGCCGGAGAGACCACTTTTACAGCGTTCGTAATGGCTGTTTGGCGAGATTGATCAATGTTGAGTGACGCACGGTCACGACTTGTTTGTTCCACTTGTTGTGGCTTGGCATCTTTAAATTGTTGCGATTGCGCCTGATCGCGACAAGCAGAAAGTGTAAATATGGTCCCAAACAACAGGGCCGTTCGGAGCGTAAGTTGCATGGTTGTTCGGATCAACGGTTGAAGGTTCATGATACATTCGTTTGGAGATTTTCTTACAACGTATAAAACCCGTAAAAAGTTTTACGTCCCCCTTTTTTCTAAACAAAAAATTCAGGAGACCAAGCACTAAGTGCCAAAAATATCAGATTGTTTCGGCAAGGGCGTCAATCCAAAGTGGGCATAAGCACGGGGCATGGCCACCCTCCCACGAGGTGTTCGGGCCATAAACCCTTCCAAAATTAAATACGGTTCGTACACTTCTTCCAAAGTTCCGGGGTCTTCTCCAACGGCAACCGCAATGGTAGAAAGACCCACAGGCCCTCCATTGAATTTCTCCATCAGCGAAAGCAAGATGCGGGCATCCATCTCGTCCAAGCCCGCCTCATCAACATCTAACGCATCCAATGCCAAACGAGCCACTTCGGTGGTAATGGTTCCATTATACCCCACTTGTGCAAAATCGCGGGTACGCCGAAGCAGACGATTGGCAATGCGTGGGGTACCTCGGCTTCTACGCGCAATCTCGAAAGCCCCTTCTTCGGTAATTGGCGCATTCAAAATCCGTGCAGCCCTCGTTACAATGGCCTGCAATAAAGACGTTTCGTAATAATCATACCGAAAATCTATACCAAAACGCGCCCGTAACGGAGCCGTCAACAACCCTTTTCGTGTCGTCGCACCAATCAGCGTAAATGGTGGTAGGGAAATACGAACGCTACGGGCACTTGGACCGGAATCCAGCAATATATCTATGTGATAATCCTCCATGGCAGAATACAAATACTCTTCAACAACCGGACTCAAGCGATGGATTTCGTCTATAAACAACACATCTCCTTCCTCCAAATTGGTAAGAAGGCCCGCAATGCTGGCAGGCTTGTCTAAAGCAGGTCCACTGGTCGCCTTTATTTGTGCCCCCAACTCTGCCGCAATGATAGAGGCCAGCGTGGTTTTACCCAATCCCGGCGGACCCGAAAGCAGCACATGATCCAATGCCTCACTCCGCTGAAGTGCCGCTGTTATAAAAACCCGTAAGTTTTGTTTGATCTTATCTTGGCCCACAAAATCGTTTAATGACTGTGGTCGGATTTGCCGCTCAAAGTCCCGCTCAATGGGGCTTTCGGGTACTCCTAATCCCAAATCTGATTTATTCATCAATTATCAATAATAAATTTCTATTACAGAAATACCCCTGCTCATGCAGTGATTAATTATCTCTATAATAATAAAAAACAATGGCCTAAAAAATATGTAAAGTCTTTTTATCCCATTAAATCCTGTAAGCAAAAAGGCAAAAAAGGACTTTGATCTGGGCGCGTTTTTCGCTATCATGCAAAAAAAGGCATTATGTTTGTAGTAGATGACATTCTAATCTCCGATGAAATTGCAGAAGCCCGCTTTGCGTGTGATCTAGGAGGCTGTTTGGGGGCTTGTTGCGTACAAGGCGAGGAAGGCGCCCCGTTACTTCCCGAAGAACGTGAGGTTCTGCAAAATCTTTTGCCCATCATACAACCTCGACTCCGTCCCGAAGCCCATGCAGTAATACAGCAGGAAGGGCTGTGGGAAGAAGTGGTTCCGGGGCGGTATGCCACTACTTGTGTAGATGGATCGGAGTGTGTTTTTGTGTACTACGAAGGCCCTGTGGCCAAATGCGCCATCCAAAAAGCCTACCAACAAGGGGAGGTAAACTGGCCCAAACCCGTTTCTTGTCACCTATACCCAATCCGCGCCCGAAGATACGGTACGCAAGAAGTATTAAATTACGAGAAATGGGAAATTTGCGCGCCGGGTAGGGATTGTGGCCAAAAAACCGGAATATATTTATCAGATTACCTTGCTGATCCACTCATCCGGAAATATGGCGACATATGGTATCAACATTTTAAGCAGGCTGCGGAAACACGCAGGCTCGAACTGGCACAGAAGACCTTATAGATCATAACACCACCATGACGAGAGTACGGCTAACCCAGCAGCAAAAACTCCAGCAAAAACTTTCCCCACAGCAGATTCAATATATTAAACTGCTGCAATTGCCTACATTGGCTTTAGAACAACGTATTAAACAAGAAATTGAAATTAATCCGCTACTGGAGGAAGGATTAAACGAAGAAGAACCACGAAACGAAGAAAATGAAGAACGAAACGAAGAAAATGAAGGAGAAGGCGAATCGGTGACCGACGACTTTGACTGGGATGAATATTTAAATCCCGCAGATGAGTTGTATGGCTATAAGGCAAATGTGGAAGGTAGTTCCGAAGAAGATTATGGGGAAATGCCCGCGCAGTACTTTGCCAGCCTCTCCGAGCATCTCTTAGAACAAATTGGACATCAAGATTTTGACCGAAAGAAATACTTAATCGCCGAGCAAATCATTGGTTCGATAGATGAAGACGGGTATCTCCGACGATCCCTCGAAGCCATTTCCGATGATGTGATGTTTAATTCCGGACTGATGCCCACCGAGGAAGAGGTGGAGGCGGTTTTATATAAAGTACAGCGCTTCGACCCTGTCGGGATTGCTGCCAGAGACCTCCGCGAATGCCTTCTGGTTCAACTTTATGTCATGCCGAACGATGAGCCAGGATTGGAAGCCGCCATCCAGATGTTGCGCAAGTGTTATCAACAATTTGCCATGAAACACTTCGATATCATTATGCGCCGCTTAGACATAGATGAATCTGAGCTTAAAGACGCCTACGATCTGATCAAACGTTTGAATCCGAAGCCTGGCGAGGGCCTATTCCGCCCTTCTGAAAATTACATCACACCCGATTTTATGGTGGAATACACTGATGGGGAAATTGTCATTTCACTCAATGGAAAAAATCTGCCACAGCTACGTATCTCAAGGGGATATCGCCAGATGTGGGAAACGCTGGCATCACGTAAAAAAATAGGGGGGTATAAAGACAAAAAAAGAACCGAGGATAACGAAACCCGAAAGTTTCTTAAATCAAAAATTGAATCGGCACGCTGGTTTATTAATTCACTGAACCAACGGCGGCAAACCATGCTGAAAGTGATGCAAGCCATTGTACTGTTGCAAGAAGATTTTTTTAAGTTTGGCGAGGGTCATCTAAAACCGATGATCCTAAAAGACATTGCCCAACAAATTGAAATGGATATCTCTACCGTAAGTCGGGTCGTTTCCAATAAGTATGTCCAAACCGAATGGGGTGTTTATGAACTGAAATACTTTTTCTCGGAAGGCTTAGCCACCGAAAGTGGCGAAGAGGTGTCCAATAAAGAAATTCGGTCACTCATTCAACAGATCATCGAAGCCGAAAACAAAGTAAAACCCCTCTCAGATCAGCGTCTGGTTGAACTACTGGCCGAGAAGGGTTATCATATTGCACGAAGAACCGTGACAAAATACCGAGAACACATGAACATTCCGGTTGCACGGCTTCGAAAACAAATTGTCTTATAGGCTATACCATGACTACGCTTTATCAAGCAATCTTTTTACCTGCTTACCGATACAAAATAGCACCCATAAACTGATTGTTTGCCGTGGTCAATACCTTCGCTTGCTTTACTCCACGCCGAGACGCAGCCAATAACGTACCAATAAAGCTTACGTTACCGCCCTTTAATTTTACTTCGTCCGATTGTACCATCCGGATCAATGGGTTGAGCTGCATGGTCTCTAAGGAACCGATAAACGCTCCCAGTGTTGCTTGCGCTACTTTCTCAACTTCGATGGCCGACACCAAAAGCAAATGACGGTTGTGCATCACCTCTCCCAAAGCATGACCCAACTCCTCGGCAATGGATAAACGCTTACTACCTGCAATAATCGGCAAAACCTCTACATTATTCCGCAAACCCAATAACGCCCCGATCATCCGGATGATTGCTGGATTCTGGGTATGGCCAATATCTTCCGCAAAAAAGTCATCTTCTTCGTCACACAACTCATCCAATAGTTCGGTATTAATTGGGAGGTGTACACCTTGAATGGGAAAGGTATCTCCATTATAGAGCGAAATCCTCCCAGTTTCTTGATCTGTAAGATGCCCGATCACAACAGCCGTTGAGAAGTCCGCATGCCGAACATACTCAAACAATCCATATTCAGCCTCTTCTTTTTCTGGCACATGATTGGTTGGTATGATTAATGCGACAATTTGCCCCAAATCTAGTGGGACGGGCTTTATGTTTTTTTTCTTTGACACGTAAATATGGTTTTAAGGTAAAGGGGATTTACACCTTAAAATACGCTACGATTTGCATAAGGTACAAGGGAAGAAGACAAAAAGTGCCCCCTCGAAAGGGTAACTTTAAAGATGCGGACAGGTAATGGGTTTTTTCAAGGAGAAGGCCCATGTTGGCGCCGTTCGGGGAAGGGATTTGCGAAGGCTGTTACGAACTTCTCCTTTTGAGGGCTGATTTACCGCCCGCTTAGATGGAAATACCGCTGCTGCTTGATAAGCATGAACTGGAAGCGTCTGCAATGCACTTATCACCTCATTCGGAGGGGGAGTTTGTAGTTCCTTGGATGAAAAACGATCCAAAATCCAATAAAAACTTCCAAAAGTGATGAGTACCACCACAACTGAAGCAACCAAGTGAAAAGCAGGTGTATGCTCGGACGACAACGAGGTTGGTAATTCTTCGCGCATCATCTCGCACGCCAGTTTATTCCGCAACCGCGCCTGAAATCCTGGGGGCGCCATGCAACCGCAGTTTAGGCCACACATCATGGAACGAATTTCCTGCATCCGACGCACCTGCTCGTGTAATTCAGGATGATCGCATAGATAAGCCTCAAACGCAGACCGGGTGTGAACGTCCATTGTTTCGTCCACATAGTCCACAATAAATTCCTCTAACAAAGGGTCGTAGGCTTGGAAATTTTCCGGGTTGTATCCTTTAGACATAGGCCGGGAAACAAAAAAACGGGCTGTAAAAAGAAACACCAATGCTTTTGGGTAACATTGGTGTTCTTCTACTCGCAGGTATAAAAAAGGTTCTCCCTTTAATCACCAGGAACGTAAATATCTTTGAGCATTTGTTGCAACTTGGTACGGCCACGGTTTATCCGGCTTTTAACGGTTCCCATGGGCAAGCCTGTGATCTCGGCAATTTCCTCATAAGACAATTGTTGAATATCGCGCAAAACCACCACCTCTCGAAACTCATCGGGGATTTGCCGCAAGGTTTCCTGAACAAATTTGTCTTGCAACAAACTTTCCGTCTGAAGATCGGGTAGGTATGTTTCATCTGGAATTTCCACTTCATACTCTTCATCGTCGCGGTTTACCGACTGCAACGAATAGACGCGCCGACGTTTCCGTTTACGATACTCGGACCGTGCTAAGTTCCCTGCAATGGTGTAGAGCCAAGTAGAGTATTTCGCAATCCGACGGTACGAATGACGGTTTCGGTAAACCCGCAGAAATGTTTCTTGCAACAAGTCCTCACATTCCTTCATATCGCCCAGAAAACGATAGATATAATTGGAAAGGGGATCCTTATACCGTTGTACCAAGATCTCGAAAGCCTCTACTCGACCATTTTGGAATTCGGCCATCAAATCCTCATCGCTCAATTGCAAGAGCGGCTGGTACTGTTTGTTATTCAGGTTTGGCATATATCTTTATCCTGTTTTTTCGGTAGAAGCACCTTTGGGCAACTTATTCCCCTATTTACGAACGTTTGAGGGCTGGGTTTATTACATTTCGATTAGAGGTCATTATGCCTCGTCAAATGGTAATACCCTTGGAAGTCGTTGGATAGCCAATGGCGCGGGTGGTTGGGTGCGGAATAATCCTTAATAACAACAAATGCAAGATTAACTCAGGAGTGCGGGAAGAGCCGCCTTTTAATTCGTAATCGGCAGCCAATAACGCATTTAAAGCGTGTAGAATGCTCGAATACGGGTACTTTCGGAGGCTCATCACATATTCTTTGATAAAATAAGGTGAAACACCTATCCGCTCCGCCATTTGTTTATCCGACATATTTAGGTTTTGACAGCCCACAAGTTTCCAGAGTTTTTGAAAGTAGGCACTTAGGATGGAAACCATCATCAGTGCTTCACCAGCCCGATTTGTTTTTTGTTGCAACATGTGTTCCACGATGCGTAGTGCTGTCAGGAAGTCAGCTTGACCAACGGCTTTTTGCAGCTCAAATACATTAAACTCACGGGCGTGCCCACCAACATCTAATACATCTTCTCGTGTAATTTCGGCCTTCTGCCCAACATATGCCTGCAACTTGTCCACCTCATTGGCCAGCGTATGCAGGTTGTTGCCATTAAAATCCACCAACATTTGGACTGCGTCCGGGCGAATTTTTTTCCCTATCTTGGATACCTGTTTATGTACCCATCCGCCCACTTGATTTTCTTTTATGGGCTTTAATTCTATGACAACAGCCGAGGACTTTATTGCCCGATAGGGGTTATTGGTCAAATTCGGCTTGCTTCCACACAGCAACAACACCACTGCATTCGGATTCGGGTTTTTGGCATAAGGCACAAATACATTATTATTGGCCATTTTCTCGAAATCCCGAATAATGACGACACGACGTTCTGCCATCATCGGATATCCCTGACAATATGACAGTGCTTGTACACCATCTACGTCTGATCCATACAAAATATCCAAGTTAAAATCACGTTCATGCACCGCGAGTGCATGTTCCATTAAGGTGTTTTGCAGTTCTGTCAGAAGGAACTTCTCCTCCCCAAACACAAAATATAAAGGGCGAAAGTTTTTATGTGCAAAGGCCGTCAGCGCCTGTTCATAGCTTATGTCTTGTGTCATCTTGTTACACGCTTGGAAAATCGTCCCCTCTGGATGGATAAGCGGACGATTTTGCCCTGCCAGTTCGGAATACAATGTACGATCAAATCTGACAATTTTAAGACCTTAAAAAGAAAAAATTGTTACACAGAATGGTATCAAAAACACAAATAAACAACGAGTTGGATTAGAAAGAGATTTTCAAATTAAACGCTGGTTTCACGCCACTGCCATGAATTGAAGCATACATGCCCCCCGTCCCATCTATCAATTGGTCTAAATCATTTGTGGTATTGGTAAAATTAAGCAATTGTCCCGTAAATTCATAGGCTCTCCCTTTATGACTTAAACGCTTGCCCACCGAAATATCCAGACGGTGGTAGGTATCCAAGCGTTCTACCAAGGGGGTACGAGATCCCCACATCTTTTCGGGGTCCATCATTGAAATGAGCGAAAACCCTTCGGTATGTACTGGGTAGCCGGAACGAATTTGACCAGAAAGGGTGGTTAACCAGCCATTCTTCCGATATTGCACCGTTGCATAAGTACTATGCGGGGCATCATAACGGGCAGGAATTGCCAGCGTCTGGTTCCCCTCTTGAAATTGATAATAGGAACGTCCATACACATAGCCAAAGGTGGCTGAATAATGGTTGTTCAAATTCCAATATCCCGTTGATTCCAGACCAAAGGCCAGATTTTGTCCGGGAATATATCTTTCCACCTGCTGACCAGCTTCAATCAGGGGTTCTTCCAAGCCGTCCCGTACCCTGTAAGGTCGATCGGCGATGAGCAAATTGTCTGACTTTCGCCAATAAGCCTCTATCTCTAACCGAAGGGCGGGGCGTAGCATCCAGTCGGCACCAGCGTTGGCCTGACGGCCATGACTGGGTCTTATAAACAAGCGCCCAAGGTTGGTACATGCTCCTGACTCTACACTATAGGCGCACCCAAGTCGGTCTCGTAGGGTATGCAAATGCTGGGCTTGTGCGCCGATTCCCGCCTTTAGTGCTAGGTTTTCGGTAGGAGATAATTTAGCAGCTAGTTGAGGAGAAAAAAAAGTATGGCGATCAAAAGCCCCTAACCGAACAGCAGGTGTTACTTGCAAACGTCCCAACTGCCACACCTCTTCGGCAAAAACAAAGGTCTCTGTGGCCTGTTGGGCCGTCTGATAGGGCGATAGCTCTTTATTGGCTGCAAAAAGTGGTTGTTCTTTGGACGCTCCGGGCATGCCCCCCCCTTGAGGTGAGCCATTTGTTACAGCCCCTGTATTGTTAGGCATACCTTGTAATACACTTCCCAACTCGTGCCGGATCAACGCCACCCCAACCCTTGCCGTATGACGCCCATGCTGTACATCCGCCCGTACCTTGATCCCCGCCTCGGACTGTTTGTTTTCGTATGATGCCCGCTGAAAATACTGAAACGCCTCTACTGCACTTCCGGTTGTTGTAACCACCCCTACTCTGTTCATCTCCGTCATTTTATAACCAGAATGATACAAGGCAGCAGAAAGAATGATTTGGTTGGAAGGTAAAAACTGATAGCGGACACCAGCCTGATGGCTCCGCCACCCATACGTCAAGCCTGCACTAAACCCTGTGGCATATTCGGGATTTTTCTTTAGCTGTGGAAAAAGTGACTCATTTCCTTCCGCCAACAGTGCATCAGAACCTTGATAGAGGTTGATTGATACCTGATGATACCGAGACGGTCGGAAGGTAAGCTTTGCGGTGGCATCTCCATAGCCATATTGGGCGGAAATATTTTGCAATCGGTTTTTTTGTTGGATGTATAGGGTTTGCTGTTGACGCAATACGTCCTGAACCGAGTGCCGAAGTGCCAACATACCAGATAAGCGAGCCGAAAGGGGTAATTCTGCACTTATACGGCCACTGCTCTGGCTTAATCCCACCGAATAAGATGGCTTGTTACCCATCCCATCTTTAAGGCTGGTGGTTAACACGGAAGCTAAACGCCCACCAAATTCGGCAGGAATCAATCCTCTATAGAGCGTAACGCCTTGCAACAAATCGGTTTGCGGGGTGGAAAAACCACCAAAAGTACGGCCCGGTGTAAAAAGGGGAATATCATCCACCACATACCGGACCTGCCCCTCATCTGCCCCCCGTACAACCAGATCCCCATTTACCTCAGATGAACGCCCTACACTGGCTAATCCGTCCAACACCTGAAACAAATCCTCTTGTCCACGGAAAGCGCCAGCTTGCTCCAACTGACGCGACGAGAGGGTCAAGACACCGGGAGTGGCATTTTCCGAAAGCCCTTCCGCCCGGTGTCCATCCACCACAAGTTGGGCCAAAGAAGTATTGGATGGGGACAGCCTGATGTCTATGGGTTTTCCGGTTAGATGAACCTCAAGAATGACTGGCTCATAACCCACATAAGACGCCCGCAATCCGATATTTTTATTGGTAATCTGATTAATTTTAAACCGCCCCTCCCGATCAGTCGTTGTGCCACGTTGCGCTGGTTCGATTATGATACTCGCACCCATCAGTGTTTCCCCTGTAAAGGCATCCCGAACCGTTCCGTTGGCTTCATATTGAGGCGGGACTGCAAGTTGAGGAAGCGGTTGAACGGGTGGAGGAATCGGAGCTGGCACAATCACCCACTGTCGGGCGGAACCCGTGCTTTTTGCAACAAGACCCGTTCCTTGCAGAATACAACGAAGCGCACTCTCCGGTGAAAGCCCTTCAATCTGACATGCAGTACTTTTGCCCGCCAGTAATCCGGTCGAAAAAACCAGATCTAAACCAGTTTTGGAGCGGAGGACGCGAAGTGCATCCGCCAAGGAACGGGAAGGCGTTTGTTGTTGACTCCATAACAGAACTGGGGTCATTAGGAAGACCAGACCAAGGATCATGTTGCGATATAAGGAGGGAGTCTGCAAACGATTAAAAGCGATTTAGCAAGCTTATCAACCGTATTTCGAGAAACCTTCCGGATACGGTTTAACATGATGAAAGATAGTATCCGGATGATAGAGAAAAATCAAGGTTCTTTCAACTAATTATGGCTGATTGGGCAAAAAAATGTGTCGAATGGTTCACAGCCTATTTAAATTCAAAAACAGTTTCCGACTTTTGCGTGACCCGGCGTTGCAGGGCGAGGGCTATTTTATCCAGAATGTCACCCAGTTTTTCGTGGCGGCTAAAGGTTCCTTCGATGGTTTCGAGGTGGAGGTCATCGGCTATTTGGATGCGCACGTTGTAGGCTTTTTCGAGTTGAAGAACGGCATCTGGAATGGTCGTACCCCGAAAGAAAAATTTTCCAGTCCATTCAAGCGACTGCCCTAAATCGGCTTTTTGTGGGACACTTGGTGTATCCTGCCCATCCACACGGCTCATTTCGCCAGGAACCAGCCTAACAAACTGGGCTTGTTCACGACGAGAAGCCAACATCACTTCACCTTCCACCAGCACCACTTCTGTCCGAGATGGGGTGGTATTCAGCGCAAAACTTGTTCCGACGACGGTGGTTACTGCATTTTTGCTCTCGATGGTGAATAATTGCTCCTCCTTTTGTATATCGAAGAAGAATTTCCCAGCAACCCGAATCCTGCGACTAAAATCATTGCGTGAATATTGAATCTGAGATAATGGATATAACGTGACCATACTCCCATCTGGCAATTCGACTACTTGGACCTCGGTACTTTTATTTTGGATGGTTTCTACATTGTACGGATTGGGCAAAACGGTCGCATAATTGTCCGCCGTAGAGTTCGTTGTGTAGGAGGAGACGGTTATCAGTGCCCAGATTCCCAGCATGAGTAGCCCAACGGCTAAGGTGATCCCACCCGCCCACTTTGTTATTGGGTGACGAGAAAACCAATTTTGTGGCACCGATGGGGCTTGGTGGGCTTCAAAATTCGCAGGAAGCGCGATGGTTTGGGCCATCCATTCGGAATCAAAATCCACTATTTCGGTGCGAATGCGATTAATCAATAAAGGTAAGGCCGCAATTTCACGAAAGGCTACCTCCAAATGCGGCCGATTTTGGGATAGCTTTTCGCGATCCTCAGGTGTTAAGCTTTCCGGTGCTTCTAATTCCAGCGCATGTAGCACCAACACCTCTCCGTCAGGTATATGGGCCATCAAGTGATCATGCAAACGGCGGGTAAAATCATCCCAGTCCTTGGCAGCAGCAGCCAAGTCTGGTGATGCTTGTGCGGCTTTTAACCACTTTTCTCGTTCTTCATGGGATAGCTCATCCCAGAGCGGGATATGTTGTAACAGTGCGTCCATAACAATGCTGATAAAGGAGACGATCGGAATGAAAGCCGTTAATTGGGTAAAAAGAGTAACAGAAAAACGCCTAAAGTTTGGGTTAATAAGACTCGGAGGCGGTCAAACGCCCGCTTTACCTGCATTTTGATGGCGGCCTCGGTGGTGCCCAGTATTTGGGCAATTTCCTCGTATGGATAACCCAGTTGTTTGAGTTCAATAATCTGTCGCGCTTTGGGCGTTAACTCCTCTAAGACTTTTTGAAGATCCATTTGTAATCCAACGTCTTCGGGCATGGTGGCGCGATCCGGCATCTCTTCGGGATCAAAAACCATTTCACGAATACCATACCGCCCTCGGTATAAGTCCTGTAATTCAAATAATGCGGCCTTCATGGCAAATGCCTTAAAACGATCCGCCTGTTGCAAATCTGGGAGGCTTCGATGAACCCGAACCAAGGTGTTCTGCACGAGGTCTTCCACGTGGTCTTTCATCCCGATTTGGCGCACAAAATAACCATGCAGCAGTGGGCGAAGCCGGGAAAAAATCAGGTTATTGGCGGTTTGGTTACCAGTTTTGGCCTGTTCTATGAGTTCGGGAGGAAATGGATTGATCATGGGTGCAGTACAAACGGAATAAAACGAAGACCAATGAGGTCTGACCTACCAATAACGCTCTTCGCGCCAAGGATCGGCACTCATGCTATAGCCATTCCGTTCCCAAAAACCTGGTCGGTCTTGTAGCATGAATTCAAGGCCGCTCAACCATTTTGCGCTTTTCCACGCATATTTTTTGGGTATAACCAACCGCATGGGGAAGCCATGATCGGGGGTCAGATACTCACCATTGTGCCCATATGCCAATAATACGTCGTCGTCATCGAGGACTTCCAGTGGCATATTGGTAGTATAACCGCCGTATGCATGGGCCATCACGTAACAGGCTTCCGGCAATATCTTGATCTGCTGTAAGACTTCCCGAATGTGAACGCCCTTCCATACATTGTCTAATTGACTCCAAGTGGTCACACAGTGAAAGTCCGTTTTCAATTCTGTCTGCGGAAGCGACATCAGACCATCCCATGTCAATATTATTTCTGAAGCCACCGCACCAAAAATGCGCAATTTCCAGTCTTCGGTTTTAATCTTGGGTGTACTTCCGTAGGTCAAAACCGGAAACTTCTGCGTAAGGAATTGACCGGGAGGAATTCTACGGGCAATTTCTGCGGGAAGGGTTTTACTTTTCATTAATTTTCTTTTACTGGAAATGATAAAATTGTGCAAAGGGCTAGAAAGGCTGGGTTGCCAAGGCCAGCATTCCAAGCATCATACCACCCTTTAGCAACGAACTGGTAAGTGCAGCCTGTTGTTCCTCTTGTTGCGCCAAGCCATACGCCGCATAGAGAAAGACCGCATTCGTCAATCCGACGATTATCAGGTATATGCCATTATACTGTGCCCATAAATAAGGCATTGGTGTAATGAGAACCGTTATCCCTATACAAAAACCAGCCAAGACACGGGTTGGAGGTTCTCCCCAGACGATGGGCAGGGTTCGTGCGCCGGCGGCTTGGTCACCCGGCATATCTTGTATGTCTTTCACCAACTCCCGTGCCAAGGTTGCCCAAAAAGCGTACAACAAAGCCCACATCACCCGTTGTACGCCCCCCATGACCAGTGCCCCATACCCAATACCGAGCGATCCAATGCCCGCAACCATCAAATTTCCCAAGAACGGCGTTTTCTTAAACCAACGGCTATAAGCATACAGCAAGCCCACACAGAGTACAGCAACCACAAGATGTACCGCAGACAATACTACGGCCATGCCCGCTCCTAGTAAAGAAAGTCCTGCCCAAATCCACCAAGCCTCGCGGCGTGACAAAACGCCTGATGGCAGCGGACGGTCAGGCCGATTAATTTGGTCAATCTCCATATCAAAATAGTCGTTGATCGCATTCGAACCTGCACCAATTGCGGTTGCAGAACATGCCGCCCAAAGAATATTTAGACTACTCGATGCTTGTAGGATCGCGTGTCCCCCTTCCAGCCACGCCCCAATCCATACACTGAACCAAAACATCAGCATATTTAAGGGACGGCATAGCTTAATCATTCCTCGTAGTTTTGTTTTCATCAGGCTGTTTCATAATTAATCGTAACAACATCCCTGTGACGTGCTACGAATTAGAAGAAATACATTTATGCCCCATCAAAGGCATATCCTGCCACTTTCCATAAGTATGGCACCTCCTGAAGCGCCACATTCCCGCCAGAAATGATTACCCCAACGCGCTGGCCAGGACGCACCACCTCGGCATGGAACAAACCCGCAGTTGCCAAAGCACCCGTTGGCTCTACCACCAATTTAAGGCGCTCCCACATAAAAAACATGGTACGAGCCAGGGCTTCATCAGATACGACACGCATATCGTCCACATAAGACTGAATGAGACCAAACGTCAACGCCGAAGGTGAATGGGTTCGTGCACCATCTGCAATGGTATTCGGATTATGGACAGACTGGATGGTCCCTGTTTCAAAAGAACGGGTTACATCGTCTCCAGCAGCAGGCTCTATCCCCACTACACGACACTGCGGATTCATTGTTTTTGCCGCAAGAGCACTTCCAGACAAGAGGCCGCCACCACCCGTACAAACGATGAGTACATCCAGAAGCCCTACGTCTTCGATCAATTCCCGTGTAGCTGTTCCTTGACCAGCAACCACATGGGGATGATCAAAGGGCGGAATCAACATACGACCTGTTTCTTGTTGTAGGCTTTTCGCCAAAGCTTCGCGGGTCTGCTCGGAGCGGTCATAGACAATCACTTCGGCACCATAGCCACGTGTGGCCTCCATTTTTACTACAGGAGCATCCGAAGGCATAATCACGGTGACCGGAATGCCCAAAATCTGACCTGCACTCGCCAATGCCTGGGCATGGTTACCAGAGGAATAGGTCAATACTCCTTTTTCGCGCGCTTCTTCTGGAAGAGCAGACAGGGCATTAAAAGCACCCCGAAACTTAAAAGACCCCGTCCGTTGAAAGTTTTCACATTTAAAATAAACTTCGCAACCGGTCTTTCGGTTGACCGTTCGGGACATCTGAACAGGAGTCTTATGCGCAAATCCGCGAAGTCTTTCGGCGGCTTGTTCGATTTCTTGAAAGTTTACACGCATCTATTATCCAAGGATTATTGAAGTTAAAAATTTAGTTTACGCAACCAAACCGTGAAGTGCAAGCCATCCTTCACTTTTCGTTTGGTGTTTGTAACCTTTTTGAAAACTGTTTCGTTTTGTTTTTATCTGCACCCTCATTCAACGTTAAGAAACCCTAAATACAACGAGCAGGAGTACCATGAAACGTATTTTCCCTACCACATTGTTCTTATTAACCCTTCTTTCGGGTGTGGCGTTTGCACAATTCAGAGGGGCCAGTCAGTTTAAAATAGGCGCTGCTGGATGGCGCGAAGATGGCGATCAATTAGACGGAAGACTTTATTTGGTGGAGTATGACAGACCCCTTACCCGAAAATTGGGGATCGCTCCTTCTATTCAACTGGCGGTTCAAGACCAGAACTTTGCTTCTTTCAAGCGCCCTGATCATGTTTCCGCCAACCTCAATTTTTATTGGGCGCCTATTCGAACCTGGAAGCGATCCATCAAACTTGCGTATGGCTTTTCACGGCGTTACGACCAAAATCCTTCTAATAGCGAAATCAACGTGGACCTTGACGAATACAAAAAAGGCCGCAATTTTATGATCGCTTATGAAAGACGTTTGGGCCACGATTGGGCCATTGGGGCCAGAGGCTTGTTGCAACGTTATAAAGACGACTACGAATTCTCTACGTTGGGTATTACGTTGGGGTTTAAACTCTAATTTGACCTGACCGTCTTTCAAAATGGCCCGGAAGGCTTCTTTGCCTACTGGGCTACTCTTGGTTTGAAGGCTATCCCACCAACAAACGTATTACAGTTTTTACCTTTAACCATGAGATTAAATTCGGCACGATTCTATCCCGTTCCGATAAATGTGCGTATATTGTTTGTTTTGTTTCACCTCCCAATTCCCAACATGCAAAAATATCTTCTCTTTATAGTAGTATGTGCTTTTATGCCTATTGCAACTATGGCACAAAGTGTAAACGTCACCATATCTAGTGGACGTTCATCCCTCTTTGATCGGCGGGAAGTGGAATGTTGCGACATCCAAAAAACCGAACACCGTGACAAACACCTCATCATGCGGGCTATCGAAGTTCCCGGCATTACTGTTGGCCTAGCAGGCAAGCGGTTCTCTATCGGTTATGGATTTCGATATTTTTTCCAGACCCACAATCCGGCATTGGTCGGTAATAAAAGTATTATTAAATACCTCGCGTATGGCTATGGGGGCAACAATAATTTAGAAGTAGCCTATAATCGAAAGTACTGGTCTATTTTGGGAACCGCAGGGGCAAGTGGACCTGGCCTTTCTGGATATCTGAATCATCTACAGGTCTATGCCGGACTAGGCGCAGAACTAAAAATTCCCCTCGTAAAAGAAGAAGGCGGCAACCTTTCCCTTGTCCTTCGGGGCGAGCGACGTGCGCTAAACACCCTAAAACTTTTTGGACATCTAAACGACCGGACGGGGTGGGATTTGAAAGGGACACAAAATACCCTAACTGTTGGTGTACGCTTTAACATCAATCCCACTGGAGTTATGCAACGACGTTTGCGGGATGACCGGACCAAGGTGGAACGCCGCCAACAACAAAAACGCGAAGAAGACGCGATCTGATACGCTTGTAGCCCTTAACGACCAAGACGATAACGCATCAAAATACCAAAAGTGGTGAGGGTTTCATTACTTTCTGTATTGTTATGAAAAGCAATTTCTGGGATAAAGCGAAATCGGCCACGCCCTAATTCGCCGCTCAGGAAAACACCCGCCCCCAAATTGGCATTTTCCAAATCTTCGGGCTTGCCCGCAAAGAAGGTAAATCCGCGTACCCCTCCCCAAATCCGGGAAGTACCCACGGAAAAATAAGGGATAAACGAACCAAAAACATATGCTTCTTGGTCCGATTCGCTAAAACTGAACCCCCCCGCCGCAAACGCCGCCGTTGCGCCAACTGCAGCACCCACTTTTTTTCCGGACCATACACGATACCGCGCATCCGCCCCCAAAACTCCAATACCAAGCCGTGCACCCAATTGCAAACGGTCTGAAACCCCATGCTGAATTTGGGCTTCCGGCAATCCAAATGCGCCATTATTTTCACCCGTTGTGTTCGAAACACCCAATCCGGATGCACCAAAGCCTAATGCCGTTTCGCCTTTTTCAAGCCCATAAGGCCCCTGAAATGTACTGAGAAACATACAACCCGAAAGCAAACTGCCCGTAAGGAAGGTCGCAACTGTGTTGAAGAACTTCATAGAATAATTATTATAGATAAGTTATTGAGATAAAAGAATTTACATCAATTATAAAATGGTTTCTTTTAGGCATCATCAAGCGAAGTTCAACACACCTACCCTCAAAACCAGACAAAATGGCATCCGAGACGGGCCAAGTAATGTACAAAGAAGGTAATTATGAACCGAGGTATCTGTAGGGGCCTTAGTTCGATTGGAATTTGAGATCACTTGTGCGGATGCCATCTACTTCCATCACAATACGTTTGACCGCAGGCGATTGACGGATTTGTCGGAGCGCCGAGGTACGTCTGGCCGGACCACTCACATTCCGTTGGTTAGGCTTCACCTTGTTGTTTTTGGGTTCGCGAACCTGATACAAGGGCTTAGCAACCGCTGGTGGTGCAACCCGTGGGAGTGGGCGTTCCACTTGCAGGCGATTCCACAAGTCCTGATCGTTGCGCTCCACGTTATAACCCAAGTCTTTAAGAAAATTGATCTTATGTGGATAGGCTACCAAAGCATATACCCGATAATGGCCGCCCATTGTACAAGGCAATGTGGCTTTGAGAATTTGCGTTTCGTTAAGCGCCGTGGAAGTGTATTGCTCCGAAACTGATTTAAAGACGCTCCGTACTTCGTTGCTTTTGGGGTCGTCCGTAAAGACCTCGCGCTCTACTGCTTCCACCCACAGGTTCACCGTTTGGGCAATCTCGGTACGGGCACGACCAACCGCACGATCTTTCGCCCAATGCGGATCTTTGGATTCTCCCATACCCGGCTCTATCAGCCAACCCTCCATTTTAGGCGTCGTCCGGAACCACTCCGGCTCCGTGCAATCTTGGGCTTGTAGCCCAGCGGGCAATACAAATAGCAATAATAAATATTTATACATGGCTGTTTTACCAATCAACGATCATGCTTTTGTCTTTTACATACCCAATATACAAAAAAAAGTGCCCGTAGGATAACCCATAAGGAACAGCGTGCGGGATGATACACAAAAACCTGCCCTCCTTAGGAAAACAGGTTGTGTAATATGTTTGGTGGAGATGCCGGGAGTTGAACCCGGGTCCGAATGAGCCAACAATCCAAGCCTCTACATGTGTATCCGGCTTATTTAAATCTCACTTCCAGTCTTAGCCAGCCGACTAAGCCGGGCCGGAAGCCAGATCGGTTGATACGTGTGTCGCAGGTTCGATCTGCACCCTTGCACACGGCCCATCAAAATATGATGCCGATTCGATCTACCGATGAGCAGGTAAACCGACCGACAGATGGAACTATGCTAACAACTAAGGTTAGGCAGCCATCGCGTAAGAATAATCGTTGGCGATTATTGTTTCCCAGCGTTTTTAACGTAGGCCACTGGGTAACTCGACACGCAGCTTGTTGTTTTTCTCACCCGTCGAAACCAAGTCATCCCCATACATACAAAGAACAATTGGATCCGCATAACGTCGGTAATTGGGTTTTTGTTTCAAAAAAACCGCAGAAGACCTCAAATCCTTCTTTTTTTAAACAAACTTCATATACTCCCTCTTATGGCGAGGTGGGTTATGTTTTTGTAACCGTCGGTTTTTACTATTCCCCAAAGGCGGAAAGTTGTATCTTCACTAAAAACCAAAGATTATATGGCACTCGTAGGAAAGTCGGTTGAGGCCCTTACCGAAACAGACCTCTTAGATCTTATACGGGACGGGGTTCGAGAAAGCCGCGAATTAGACTTTAAACAAGACCTGCACATCGTGACGGACAGTGAAAAAAAAGAATTCTTGGCGGATGTGGTCTCGTTTGCCAATGCTTCGGGTGGATTTCTGGTGTTTGGGATGTCGGAGGAAGGAGGCATCGCCAAAGCTGTGATAGGTATGGACATTCCAGACGTAGAAGTATGGGTAAATGGCCTTGAGAGCATGATCAGGGATGCGATACAACCACGCATTACGGGCATTCGGTGCCACCCGATTCCACTCTCCAATGGCCGAGTGGCAGCCGTGATACAAATTCCACGCAGTTGGGCACTACCTCATGCCGTCACCCACACGGGTTCGTTTCGGTTTTATGCCCGCAATGCTTCCGGGAAATACCCATTGGATGTTACAGACTTACGGGCCCTTTTTGCCCTTTCGGAAGGTATTATCCATCAATTAAGGCAATTTCGTATGGAACGCATTAGCCGGATCATGGCCAATGAAACCCCCGTTCGGCTCTTCGATCAACCTAAAGTAGTCCTTCATTTATTGCCCTTAAATGCCTTTGATCCATCATCACAAGTGGATTTGGGCCAACATTC
The DNA here is from genome assembly GCA_016788705.1 of Bacteroidetes Order II. bacterium. Classification (NCBI taxonomy): domain Bacteria; kingdom Pseudomonadati; phylum Bacteroidota; order unclassified Bacteroidota Order II.; species Bacteroidota Order II. bacterium. Next base: position 114,591 of record JAEUSQ010000007.1, on the reverse strand, counting down.
TGGATTGGTACGAGACAAACTCAACCTATTGTTAGGAGGAAACCCTAAATATCGGTATAATTTTGATGGTTTTTTGGTTTATGCCCCCCGAAATGCCGAGCAAGAAACAGGGGCTTATACACAATTTTTCCGAAATGGCGCCATCGAATACACCGATGCGGTATTATTGACCCAAGCATTGAACGAAAAACCTTTTTTAGACACCCAGGTTTTTGAAGAAGCCATTCTCCGGGCAGCAACCGATAGCCTAACCCTTTATGAAGGCTTAAATACAGCGCCTCCATTTGTTGTGATGTTGTCTTTGATGGGTGTCCGTGGGCATTATATTGCCCTCAACAGCCGCAAAATATTGCCGGGGCACACCATAGACCGCGATGTATTGATGGTACAGGAAGTGTTATTGGAAAGTATTGAAGACGAGGTGGATCATATCCTTAAGCCATGTTTTGATGCCATTTGGCAGGCTGGTGGTTATCCGTATTCGATGCACTACATGATGGAAGGCAAACGACGTACAAGCCATTCAGGGTCATAAACCCTTGCTCCTTGTCGCTTGCTTTTTGCGTTTAACCAATAAAGCCATTCCACGAACCCTTTAGCTTCTATCCATATGTTTGCTTCTCCTTTTTATATATCCACCTGTTTTACAGTGATTATGGCCTTGGTGTTTCCGGCCTGCGACAGTGTAGAAGAAACCCTTTACTTCTTGATTGCGCCAGGGAACACATGGACCTACGACCGAACCAGCCGTTTTCCGAGTAATGGGCAAGAAGTGCAATACAAAGGTGTTTCGGTATTTAGGGTGGAGACATGTACAAATCAGGAAGAAGGCCGCACCTGCCAAATAACGGAGTCGTTTGAAGGACAGCGTTTGGTCCGGCTAATCGGTTCCACCTCTCCCGCTACCGAAAGTCCTGCGACCTTTACCAAAAAATGGGTTTTTACCACCCTAAATGGCCAATTGACCATCTCAAATCAAGACCATTTAAGCTATGGCCCTTATGATGTCCGACTAAAAACCTATATCCCGAACGAGGTAACGTTGGGAAACATCCACGATACCACCGGACGGATTACCTTTCGTAAAGATACGGGCATTGTTCGCTGGGAAATTGACCTCACAGCCTCTTCTACGTTATTCTATGGCTTTTCGATTGCTTTACAGGAATCTGAGACACGACTCACCTCCAGAAACCCGCAATAGATTTTTCAAAAACACCCTCTTCACCCTTATCTTGCCGTTTACGTTATTGGTTGATACAAACCACTTTCTACCCTCTAACTACATATTCATGATGCGTTTAGGTGCTTTCTCTATGAGCCTGAGTGTAAAAGATTTATCGGTTTCCAAAGCCTTTTACGAGTACTTAGGTTTCTCCGTCTTGGGCGGAAGTTTAGACCAAAAATATTTGGTCATGAAAAACGAAAATGCCTTGATTGGTCTCTTTGAAGGCATGTTTGAAGGCAATCTGCTTACCTTTACCCCCGGATGGGACGAGTCTGCACAGCCGATTTCCACATTTGACGATGTGCGTGACATCCAAAAACACCTGAAAGCAAACGGTATTTCTTTAGAAATCGAGGCCGATGAATCAGGAAATGGTCCAGCACATTTTGTATTGAAAGACCCCGACGGAAATACAATCCTGATAGATCAGCATATTTGATCCGCCCAGATACAGGGCCTGACGGTGGCATATACGCTGTTTCCGGCTGCGTTGTCCCGATAGTTAGTTATCGGGATGAGCGTTAGAGTTTGCCGCAAATAGTCGCAGATGCATTGTCCCACGCATTTACTTCAATTGCTTTCCGCTTGCTTTCTCAATATCAGAAAGGCTTCTTTGAGTGGTTGCCCTACAGAACTGTTAGGCTCTTTCATAACTAAATCCTGATAATTGTCGAGAAAATTTATTCTGTACCTGTGAAAAAAGTGCAGAAAATGTCTTCCAAACCCTAAACAATCCAAAATTGCGATTTCAATACCCGTTTGTTCATAAAGTGATTTTACCAACCAAAAGCAATTAACTTTTTAGGTCTATCTAACGTGGAGATGCTTGAAGGGGCTTTTTTCTTGACCGTAGCCCCGTTTATCTTGAGTTCTAAGTTCATTTTCAAATTTTTGGGGCAAGGTACGAAAACTATTTGTTTTATTACTTTGTTTTTTTGTTTTGTTTTTGCGCTGAACGGGTCATACACGAACCTCCCGCTCTTTTTGGGAAACGGGAGGTGTTTTCGATATACAGGACGATGTCCTAAAACAAAACATCACAAAGGCGCATTTTCCATATTTCGTCCTCAAAGGACGTTGTAACAAATGCCCCCTTGTCTGCATCATTCTGACTTTAGGTATTTATAGGCCATACCAGCCAATGCGGCACCAACGATAGGAGCCAAAATAAATAGCCATACTTGCGCAAGAGCCCAATCGCCCACAAAAATGGCTTGGCTAATGCTTCTCGCTGGATTAACGGATGTATTGGTTACTGGAATACTGACCAAGTGAATCAGGGTTAGGGCAAGACCAATGGCCAAGCCTGCAAAGCCACTCGGTGCTTTTTCATCCGTTGCCCCCAAAATGATGAACAAGAACATAAACGTCATCACCAATTCGGTAACAAGGGCAGCAACCAAACTGTACCCGCCAGGTGAGTGCTCTCCATACCCATTTGCTGCAAACGAACCAATCTCACTCCCATTCCCTGTGACAATCACAAAAAGAACTGCGGCGGCGGCTATTCCGCCCAATACCTGAGAAACCACGTATGGCAAAATGTCCTTTGCGGTTATTCTTCCACCCACCCATAAACCGATGGTAACGGCCGGATTCAGGTGTGCGCCGGAGATATGTCCAATAGAATAAGCCATCGTAACCACGGTCAGACCAAATGCAAATGATACTCCCACCAATCCGATGCCTACATCGGGGAAGCCAGCAGCCAACAATGCACTCCCACAACCACCAAATACCAGCCAAAAGGTACCGATAAACTCTGCTACATTTTTTTTCATTTTCCTTCTCCTTTTTATTTATATGTTCCTACTCGTAAGGCTTTTCGGAATACGCCCCGTTTTTTAACGTGGGTTCTGGACGCCACGCACGGTACGCTTCAGATATGATTTATACCAAAACGTTTTTCTATTATGGCTTTAGTCCTCATCAGGACAATCTCAAAGACCATCATCGGCCATTAAGTACAATCCTTGGATTTCGCATAGACTACCAAGACAAACATAATGGTTTTGCTGATTGCGTACGTTGACGGGTGATAATCTAAGATTTTATGAAGGCTAACGCAAGATTTAAAAAGGTCTATGCGCTACCTACGAGAAAGGGCCTTAATTAGCGGCTCCATGGGAAGTTCAACCGTCTTGCGAGCTACTTTGAGCCAAAGGATCAACACCTGCTTCATACAAGTATTGTATAAAAAAACCGCCCAACACCATTGCAAGTACGGCGCCGGGCGGCCCTGTTTCACCAAACAGTTATCTTTGAGGCATTAGAAGCCAAGCCCTACATGTAGCCCTGCCATGAGGTGGTTTTCATGCCCAATCATGTAGCCAACCGTAGGACTTACGTGAATCGGACCAACAGGAATGTGGTAGTGTACGTTCAGCCCTGCACCCAATTCCCATTCGTCATGATGCTTCAGATACATCGGATCCGCACCAACGTGTAATTTTGGCGTCAGTTTATAGACCAACGGCAGCGATATCCCTTTTTGTTCGTGATCGGTCATGCCAACAAACCCAAGACCTACGCCCAATTTATCCCCCGTTCCCCGGAGGAAGCGTAAATAATGGACATGATACATCCAGCCCTCGCCTCCAATGGTTTTCATGATGCCCCCACCAATATGATTGGGGTGCGCCATGTCGTGTCTCTTGTGTTGGGCAAACGCAGCCGTGCCCGAAAACAAACATACCGCAACGAATACTATTTTTTTCATAAACATCTATTTTATTTTAGGTTAAGGATGAGAAAAACGTTTATCCGAAAGGAACGTATCGTCTTTCAGGGTTTTCATGAAGGCGATCAAGACACGCTTTTCGGTATCGGAAAGGGCAATCCCTCTACGTCCGTTCTGATTGAGCAACGGATCTAAATTTTCGGTTGCTTGCACGCCACTGTTATAGTGTTCCAACACGCGCTCCAACGAGGAAAACCGTCCGTCGTGCATATAAGGAGGTGATTCGGTGATGTTGCGTAGAGAAGGAACCTTAAACTTCAACCGATCTTCGTCGCGCAATGTGATAAGCGCCCGTCCTAAATCGGGGTTGGGGGTTGGTTTTAGGCCATTGTTTCGGAAGTTCAGGTCCGTAAACAGCGGTGCGGGATGGCATGTGGCGCATTTTAGGTTAAAGACCCGCAAACCTTCTTGCTCATCTGCGGTAAAGGTTACACCCGCTTCTTTACGCATATAACGGTCATATTTACTATTGGACGAGATCATCAACAGCATAAACTGCGAGAGGGATTTAAGGAAACGGGCGGTTGTCACCTCTTCGGTTCCATACGCCGCCCGAAATAGGGCCGGGTATTTATGGTCCTTGCGCAGTTTTTCCAGAATCCGATCTAAAGATTCGTCCATTTCGTTTGCATTCATGATGGCACTCGGCGGCTGCAAGTCCAAATCATGTACCCCACCATCCCAGAAGAAATCGGAATGCCAAGCCAAATTGAACAAAGCCGGTGCATTGCGCGTCCCCAATCGGTCGTCTATCCCATGACTCACATCGTGGTCAAAGTGCGAGAATGCGGCCTCCTGCTGGTGGCAATCGGCACAACTAATGGAGCCATCGCGCGAAAGTTTGCCGTCGTAGAAGAGGGATCGGCCCAATTCAAATCCGGCTTGGGTGATCGGGGTGTTCTCGAACCGATAGGCCGTAGCCGGAAAACCTTCCGGTACCTTAAAGGTGTATTCTGTCGGTGTTTCCAACTTCGGGTCCACAGTCGAGCAACCCGCGATCAAGAGGAGCATCCAGACGCGTTTCATGTCATTATCCGTTAGGGTGCGTTGTTTTTCATGCTTACCAGTGCATATGCTTGGGCATAATTTGCAGAGACATTGGCGCCTAATGGATTCACCATGATGACTGGGTTTTCGGCCAACCTCATGGTGTACTGTCCGGTAAACACCTTCAAGACATCCATTTTCACCTCTACCTGAGGCGTTTTGTTTTTGCGTACCTTCAGCATATCGGTTCCAAAGGTCAGCGTATTGTTTTTCAGGTTGTTGATGGTTTTCACGGGTGGGGTTCCAAAACCACCTCCATATTGACCAATGTGGTAACGATAATTGGTGGTTCCATCGGCGGCAGGTTTGGCTTGCGGGGATTGTCCCTCCATCTTGAAGAAGATGTATCCGGAATTCCAAGACCAGTACATGCCTTTTGCTTTTCCGGCAATGTCCAAGTTTCCGGTTCGCTTAGAGACATCCATCGTATTGCGCAAGCTGTCCACACCAATCATGTATGTAAGGGATTTATAGTTCCCTGCTGGAACGTCGGTCAAGGTGAGGGTCAGGCTCGTCGGATCGGTTTCGTCTAACAAGAAATAAGAAGATTCTTGCGGATAAACCACCACTTTGCCTTCTTCGGTGGTGAGCTTGATGTTGCTCACAAAATACTTTAAGGTGGTCACATTAAAGGTTTCCCCTGCGGCATTCGCATAGCTTCCGGTGTTCAGGACAAGGTCTTTGTCTCCTACAACGTTGTCGAAGGCAATTTTCAGGGTTCCTTTGTCATCTACATTAAAGCCATCGCTTTCAAACAGGTCGCAACCAGAACCGGCGAATAAAAAGCAGGCAAACAATAAATATTGGAGTTTCATAGGGAATGTTTTTTGAGATAATTAATTGGATAAATTATTTATTTTTTGAGGCAATAAAAACCCAAATGGATGTTTTAAAAACACCATGATAAATCCCTTAGCAATACACAGCCAATAGCAGGGCGTTGGAATTATCTCATACGCGATAAAGCATACGTCCATACCTTGGAACAGGGCACTGGCAGGTCATTGGGTTGGATGAAGGAGTGGGCCTAAATCAGCTTAGGCATGTTGATTGGGCGGATGTGTAATTTCTACGGGGATGCCCTCAAGCGGATGCTCCTCGGCTTGCACATGGCGGGAAGCCGGAAGCATGTCCCCCATTTCCGGTAGTTCCCCATTCTGGGGCGCTACATAAACAAGGCCGACCATTTGGTGCTCGGTCGTGCCTTGTTGTTGTTTTTGTTGCTCTTGATCTGTTTTAATAAGGCGCTTCTTCAAGTAACATTTGCCATTACATTGTTTCTCCGGATTGGCCCGGTTGATGCACAGCACCTTACGAATATAATCCTGACGCCGCGAAAAGTCTAATTGCACCCATAACGGAACCAACCCTTGTATGACCAACAAGAGCAGGAGAGTAGGCGTAAGAAATTCGCGGGTTGTTTGCATGAACAATAATATTGATAACTTTAACAAAAGTTAAAAACATAATAGCCCATCCCCTATTCATTAATATGATATTTTATTGAAGAATGTTGCTAACATTATTTTATTCATACAGCAAAAAAAAGATTCCCCAAATTCATTTTACGGGTGATCCATAAAAAAAGCCCGATAATAATACCGGGCTTAATTCTTTAAAATAAACCATTTATTGACGAATAAGTTTGCCTGTCTGAACTTGGCCATCCACCGAAAGGCGATAGATATACACACCCGCAGGCAGCCAGGCAGCATTGATGTTCACTTCATGCTGTCCATTTCCGCGTTGTTCATCCAAAACGGTTTGCACCGTTCTGCCCAGTACATCGTGCAAGGTCAGCATTACATGTGCGGCTTTTCCGGTGGCAAACCGTAGTGTAGAAGTGGTGGTAAACGGGTTTGGATAAGGCTTATCTACCACAAAAACAGTGGGTTGTGTTTGGTCTGTTTCCCGTGCGGTAGCAGAATTTCCCGTACCGGAAAGACTCACATTGAGCGCACTGCCCGCCGAGGGTGTGATGGTGAGCAGGCCATTATAGGCAGCAATAGACGACGGGGCAAACCGCACCCGAACAGGCGCATAGCCATAAGCCGGAACGGATCCGCTGCTGCCCGAAACCACCTGAAAGCCCGTACCAGAGAGGGAAGTGGTATAAGTGAAAGCAGCATTCCCCCGATTGATCACATTGATTTCCGCTTCTAAGGTTTGTGTCAGGCCAATTTCGCCAAAGTCTTCGGCGGTGGGCACACTGTGGGGAAGTGCATTGCTGGGTGCGCCCGTAGCCGTACCGAAGAACGAGGAAATCCGGTTGACAAATTCGGGATGATCTACAAATGGATTGCGGTTGTTCTGGAAGTTCATGATGCCTGTATTGCGGGCCTTTTCTTTGGCATCGGGCAAGTCGTTGGTATGCCATGCACGGATTGCGGTTTCTTGGGCGGCGGTAAAAAAGTTGCCAAGGTTGCCATACCGCACCATAAAGTAGAACAACGAACGGGCGGTATTGCCTTTCTGTACGTCTCGTGGCTCATACACATTGCCCAATAAATAGCTCCAATCCCCCGAACCCGCATTCGCACACGTTCCGTTTTGCGAGGGGATGTCTTTGTCGTGGCACCTTACCCCGCTTCCCGTGCGGTTTACATTCCCAAATGGAAAGTTTGAGCGCTCGTTATTGGCATCCACATCGGTGGGATAGAGGTGGTGAATGTCCGAGACCATCGGATTGTTCTCGTTAAAAAAGGATTGTGGCCAGGTATGCTCGGTATTCATATATTCGGGTGAGGAGGCACTGGGTCGTTGGGTACTCGTGGACATCGTGACCAAGCGTCCGGTATAGATGCACTCCAGTGTCTTGGTTCCATTACCGTTATTCAGGGCATCCACCGAAGGACCAAACATGGCATTCCGAGAGGTATCATAGCTATTGTTGGTATTGTTTTTGATGATGTTGTTCAGCGCTGTCTTCAGGGCTTCTCCCCAAAGGTCTTGGGTGGCAACGTAATAATCGGTTTTGCTCCCGTAGTCCTCGTTATATACTGCACGGGCCGAGAGCGCCACCTCCACCACTTCAACGCCGTTTTGTGCTTCGGCGGTGAGCACATCTTTATACGTCAGGTTCTCCGCCGAGGAAAAAGAGACCGTCACCACCTGATTTCCGGACGCCGAGAGGGTAAACGGGGTGGCCGGCGAAACCGTAAAATGGGGATCATAAATACTTATTTTTTCTACGGTTACAGGATCACTTCCCGGATTAGACAAGGTAAAGGTTTTGTTGCAGGTGGTGCTAAAGGTACAATCGCCTAGGTCTAAGGTGGTCACACTGGCATTCAGCGTTGGGCGGCTTTGTGCCCAAGCCATCATAGGCAGCAGGAAGCTACAGAAAACGAAGATTTTTTTATGATGAACGTTCATGGGTATTCGGAGTTAAGGAAAAGAAAAAGGCGTTTAGTGGAGAACCCTAAAGATACAACAAGGCTCTTCCGGTTAAACGCCTGATACGTAAAAGAAAAGCGGACTCATCAAAAATCCCAACGGCGGTTCGGATCGGTTGGCGGTGTTGGTACCCAAGTGGTATTGGGATTCGTGACCACAGGTGGATTCGGATTGGCGGGTGGGTTAGACCAGAAGTTTTGGTTTACCCAGCGCTTCAAGGCGGCCTCGGTGGTATCTCCAAACAAGCGCCCCGGACAAAACGTCCCATTCACCCCGCCGGTATAGCCGGGCGCATGACGATGCCCCGCAATCTGGTCTGGACGGATGCGGTACGTGCTGAGCATCCAACGGATCAGGGCGATGGTGGACGTTTGCTGGGCTGCGGTCATCACTTCGTTGCGTGCTGCCATCAGTTCAATGCCCAATGAGTTGGCATTGGCCCCCCGACAATGCCACGCACGGTCGGAATCGCGCACCATCTGGTAAATTTTACCGTCTTTGTTTACCAAATAATGGGCCGAGCGCTGGGTCTTAGGGTTTTGGTATTGGGCAATGACTTGTGCCAGATTGGGGTTATCGGAGCAATGCAGGATGATGCGGGAAATGACAGATCCATTGCGCGACTCGGCATTAGGGCTTTCAAAAAAGCCAGAGACAAGGGGTTTGGTATAAGGCTCCGAGGTCCCCGGCCCCGCGTGGTCGTCGGGCGGTGTAGGCGTGGTGGGCTGCGAAACCATGCCAAGCAACTGATGGGCCTCGGGCAAAAGATTCAGGACTTTATCCACATAGGCCGGATTGGTGGAATACCGAGGCGCAATGAAGCTGAGGTAGGTTTCTGCCGAACGAGCATGTTCTCGCCAACCAAAGTACGGCGCACGGTCCATAAACCGCCAAAAACCTCGGATAAATGACAAGTTATCCGCAAAGCCACAGTAATAATCGCCGCCATCACTGGCCATATAAAAGACAGGAACCGCAAAACCCTGCATCTCGTTCCGGAACTTCAGGCCCGCATAGTTGAAATATTGTTGCGAAAGCTGCGAAAAACCCCTACCAGACTCCAATATCCATTGGGCCAAGGAAACCGCACGCAATTGCGGATACTCCATGATGAAGGTCTTGTAATCGGTGGCTAAGGTGGCAAAGCGAGGGGCATAGTTGGGCATATGGCGAAAAGGATTGGGGGTGTAACAAGAGGCGTTTATGGCCAAACGAAGGAGAGCGGTTTTCGGTTCCGCAAGACCATCATTTCGCCGCGCGGAGCGCCACTGCGTTAAATATAACGCCTTCGGGTTCTGCGAACGCCGAAGGGTTTAAAAAAATCGCCGTGCGGAGCGCGGAACAATGCGCCGCCTACGGCGACGTAAGGATGCAAACGTTCATTCAAATACACCATTACAAGTCAAGACAAAATTAAAAATAATAAAATATTCATATTATAAAGTCTTGGCGAGACGGAAGCCTACGCTGACGTGACGATTGGTAGGAAAGCTGAAGTAGCGGTTGGCAGCACGCAGGTTCTGTGGTATGTTGCTCCACGAACCACCACGTAACACACGGTCCGTATTTGAATTTTGTGTTAATTTATCAAAGTGCGCTTGACTGTACTTAGACACCCTCACCTTGCCCCTAAAGGCTTCATAATTGCCAGTCCATTCGCTATTCGTCCATTCCCATACGTTTCCGTGTACATCCCTTAACCCCCAAGCATTCGGCAGTTTCTCCCCTACAGGATGCGTTTCATGCTTGCTATTGGCATCATACCACGCATACTTCCCTAACTCGCTTTCATCATCCCCAAAACAATACTGCCCCCTGCTCCCCGCAAGGCAGGCATATTCCCATTCCTCTTCAAAAGGCAAACGGAAAGACCCCAGACCCAAACCATTCAGCCATTTTGTATAGGCCACCGTATCCAACCACGAAACACCAACCACTGGACGATTAGCACCCACAAATACATTAGACCACAAAGCCCCCTTGTCCCACTTCCATTCGTTACCATTCCAAACATGAACACCCCGCTGCTCAGCCGTCTCTGCGGTGGTTTTGTATCCTGTAGCCTCCACAAAAACCCTAAACTGAGCCTGCGTAACAGGTGTTTCACCCATCCAAAACCCTGACGGAATCTCCACATCATGCGCAGGCTTTTCCCAATCCGCAGAGCTACTATCATCCCCCATCCTAAAACGACCCGGCGGGCAGTAACGGAACGCAAAGTCCACCCCTTTAATCGTCAGCACCTGGCGCTCGCCGGCGCGGGGCAAAATTTCAGACGGCACAGGGCGCGGCGTAGTTTGTGGCTTCGGCGAAATCAAATAAATATCCCGAATGCTGGAATCCATTAACCAAGGATGTTGCACATCTTGAAGTTTGGCGGCTTTTGTACGCTCAACTACTTTTCGCCTCACTTGCCTAAAGATAGACCCTAGCTCTAAAGGCTCTTTTATACTTTCCAGCAAAGCCTCTGTAAAATAACTATATGGTGCCCTGGGATCGAAATAAGCTGCTTGATTTACATCCGCCGCATAAAAGATCATAGTATCTGCCAGTTTTCCTTTTCTTCGGGCAACTTGCACCTCTGCTAACCCTTTACGATTTGTCTCCATCAGGCTAAAAGGGTTATCTCGACAGGCATCTAAAATAAAAATCTTACTCGCATCCCCCACATTTACCATACTGGTAATGAATTGGGAAAGGGAAAAACTACATTCAGGAAGGTTTTCAGGATCATCCAAGTCTTCAATATCCGATGGCAATAAATACCCTCGACCCTCGTGCTGAACCCCATGCCCTGAAAAATAGAAAAAAGCCAGCTCTGCTTCACGAACCAATTCTTTAAACTCATACATCAGCATCCTCATTTCCTTCCGCCCCATATTAAGCGTATAGGGCATGTTTTCTTTCCCAAACGTATTTTGCATCACATGAAAACCAACTTCCCTCAAAAAACCCGCTATCGCTTCTGCATCTCTTACCGCAGGCGGGATACCTTTCAGGTGTTTATATTCTGAGTTTCCAATAACTAAGGCAACTTTTTTAGGCATTTTGTACGGTGTAGTTTGGTGCTTGGTTTATACAGACGAATCGAGTCCGTAGGTATTTAGTTATTTCCCTGCTTTTGTTCATGCTCCTTCCCTTTGCGCATCCACTCTTCCAAAACCTCTTCTTCTGTGGCAGGGTTTATTTTTCGGAGAGGGCGTTCAGGATCGCTTTGGTCTTTAATCGCCACTTTCTTGATTTTGTACTCTTCCCAATAATGTTTAACCTTTTTCAACAAAAGTCCTGCTATCGCACCCTTTGCCATGTCTTGAGCAATATCTTGCCCCCATTCCACCACGATATACATCACAACATCTACCAGATGGGGGTCTAAGCCTTTGGTATGAGGGCTTTTGTCCACCAATAAAACCTCGGCTTTTACTCCATCTTCTATGGAAAAGCTACTTCTTAAAGCCTCTGCCAAGGCAGTTTTATCTTCGGCTTTAAAGTGAAGTTCAAATGTTTTCGTCATGATCTTAATTTGTTTTAGGTTGCAAAGGAATATAAAAAACCTACGCAACGTTTTTCGATTCGTTTCAAAAACAAACGTTAATTCCGAAGGGTTGCGCCGTAACCTTTAGCAACATAACGCCTGGTTCGGCGAACGCGAAGGGTTCGTTCGGCGAGGAGGCATTCATTTACCACCGGAATTCCATATTTACTTGCCCGCGCTTGCCGTAATTTGTGCTTCTTTTTCTAAGAACCACCATACACATGCCAGAGAACCGTTGGGTAGCCGTCAAGCACCTCCTCCGCATCGAACAAGAAGGCGCTTATACCGCCCGTTTGCCCTTAGAGACCGCATCGGCAGGGGCACGCCGACAAATTTCGGACTACATTGGCGGGGTAACGCGGCTCCGGCGGCGCTTGGATTTTTGGTTGGGACGGTATTATACGGGCAAATTAGAAAAGATGGAAGCCCCACTTCGGCAACTCCTCCGCTTGGCCATGTATGAACTCACCGAGACCGACCACCCGCCCTATGCCGTCTTGAACGAAGCCGTGAGCGTGGCCAAAAAGCATATCCGCCCCAAAGCCGGCCCCTTGGTCAATGGCATTCTACGGGCTTTTTTGCGGGATATAAACCAATTACCCAAGCCGGATTCGGGCAAAAGACTGCATGATCTGGCCGTGTGGCATTCGCACCCCGATTGGCTGGTGCGTCGCTGGCACAAGGCGTTTGGCGAACGTTTGGAAGACCTCTTGCAATGGAACAATGCCCGTCCGGTGCATGGCTTGCGCGTTAACCTCCTCAAAACCACGCCCGAAGCCTTCGATGAAGCGCTCCAAAAAGAAGGTATCACCACCGAAGCGGGGCAATACCTGCCGTATTTCAGAAAAACGACGCACCTTCAACCCATTTTAGAAGCCGGATGGATAGAAAAAGGATGGTGTGCCGTTCAGGACGAGGCCGCCGGATGGGTGGTGGCGGTCTTAGACCCGCAACCAAATGAAGTGGTGGTGGATGCCTGCGCCGCGCCCGGAGGAAAAAGCACCCATGCCGCCATGCGGATGCAACACACCGGACGTGTTTTGGCCATAGACCAGCATCCACAACGTACCCGTTTGATACAAGATGCGGCCCAAAAACAGGGCATTTCCACCATCGAGGCCCTTACTGCCGATTTCGAGGAATGGGCGGCTACGTCGGGTGTTCTGGCAGACCGCGTATTATTGGATGTGCCTTGCTCGGGAACGGGCGTTTTGGCGAAACGGGCGGATGCCCGCTGGCAGCGCGAAGAAAAAGACCTACAAGACTTGCTACAACGCCAACAAAGGCTCTTGGATGCGGCCACCCAAACCGTCCAGACAGGCGGGCTTTTGGTTTATAGCACTTGCTCCATCGAACACGAAGAGAACGAAGGCCAAATAACGGCTTTTTTACAACGTCACCCAAATTTCAAACGGGAAGCCATTCCTGACCTCCCGCCCGAATTACGAAATGCACAAGGGGCCTACCAGAGCCTGCCCTTTAAAAGAGGGATGGATGGGGCCTATGCCGTCCGGCTGCGCAAAACAGCGCCCTGATTACCCCTCTCCCATGCGGATGGGGCTAAGATGTTCCCATTCTTCCTCCTCAAAAAGACGCGATTTCACCACAAACCGAAGGCCGAGCGGAATTTCTAAAGAGAAACTGGCTCCTCGGCCCGGTGTAACGTCTATTTCCAATTGCGTGTGTTGCCAATATTCAAATTGAAAGGCCGACATATAAAAATCGCACCCTTGAATTTGGCCCAGCAACACATCCTGATCGCCAATGAGCAATTCTCCGGCGGCATAGCACATCGGCGCCGAGCCATCGCAACATCCACCACTTTGGTGGAACATCAGCGGGCCATGCGCGGCTTTTAGCGTCTCAATAACATCTGCCGCTGCTTGACTGGCAACAACTCTGGGGATCATAAGGTTCTGAATTTATGGATCAAAAGAAGCCCAATGGGTTTTTGCTGTACGAAATCAGCATGTTCTTGGTTTGGCGGTAGTGTGCCAACATCATTTTGTGGGTTTCACGCCCGATGCCCGATTTTTTGTAGCCACCAAAGGGTGCATGGGCAGGATACGCATGGTAGCAGTTCACCCAAACCCGTCCGGCTTTAATGTGCCGCGCCATCTGGTATGCTTGGTGCATGTCGCGGGTCCAAACCCCAGCACCCAAGCCATACAAGGTGTCATTGGCAATTTCCAATGCCTCGGCCTCGTCTTTAAACGTGGTGACACAGACCACCGGACCAAAGATTTCTTCTTGGAAAACCCGCATTTTGTTGTGGCCTTTCAGGATCGTGGGTTGAATATAATACCCTTCCTCCAAATTTTCGTGCTTTACGGCACTACCCCCACACAATACTTCCGCGCCTTCGTCTTTCCCAATCTGGATGTAATTCAGGATTTTCTCGTACTGATCGTTCGAGGCTTGTGCCCCCATCATGGTAGAGGGGTCTAATGGATGACCCATTTTAACGGCTTTTGCACGCGCCACCACCCGCTCCATAAAGGCATCATAAATACTTTCTTCCACCAAGATCCGCGACGGACACGTACAAACCTCACCTTGGTTTAAGGCAAACATCACCGCCCCTTCCAAGCACTTGTCGAAGAAGTCGTCATCGGCATCCATAATGCTTTTAAAGAAGATATTCGGCGATTTCCCCCCCAATTCCAACGTCACCGGGATGATGTTTTGCGAGGCATACTGCATAATGAGTCGTCCCGTGGTAGTTTCACCCGTAAACGCCACTTTTGCCACACGCGGGCTGGAGGCAAGCGGTTTTCCGGCTTCGATACCAAAGCCATTCACCACATTCAGCACCCCTGCGGGCAAGAGGTGTTGGATCAGTTCCATCAACACCAAAATGCCCGAGGGTGTTTGTTCGGCAGGCTTCAATACCACACAGTTTCCGGCGGCCAACGCCGGAGCCACTTTCCACGAGGCCATCAGAAGCGGGAAGTTCCACGGGATAATTTGCCCCACAACCCCCAACGGCTCCGGAATATTCATAGAAACGGTGGTGGCATCCAACTCGGCCACAGAACCTTCTTCTGCACGGATTACCCCGGCAAAATAGCGAAAATGATCAATCGCCAGCGGCAAATCGGCGGCACGGGTTTCGCGGAGAGGCTTGCCATTGTCCCAGGTTTCTACACGGGCCAATAACTCCAGATTGGCCTCCATTACATCGGCAATTTTGAGTAGCATATTGCTGCGTTCGGTGGCAGAACTGTTGTTCCACATCGGCGCGGCGGCATGGGCAGCATCCAGCGCCAACTCAATGTCTTCGGCGGTAGAACGTGCCACACGGGTGAACACCTTGCCATCCACCGGAGAAATATTATCAAAATAGGCGCCTTTTACAGGGGCTACCCACTGACCACCAATAAAATTATCGTAGTGGTCTTTAAAGGTTGGCGGGGCGAGGGAAACAGAGACATCAGACATAAGAAGTACCGATTAAAAGTTGAAAGTTCAAAAGAGTTTAAGATTTCCCGTTTATGGCAGGACTTGCATTAAAAACTAATACAAAAAAACGCTTTCATGTTTGCACAATCCTGCCAAAGAGTTGAACTATTCCAACATCTTCTAAATGGATGGTTTTATTTATCCATTTGTTGATGTAATTTAACCCACAGGATGTAAACGCTTTCAAAAACAATCCTTTTCCTTTGTATCCTATGAACATGCAACTTTCTTCGGGCTATTATGATCGTCGCAAATTGGAAGCCCATGTGGAAAACCGGACGGTGTATTCGTTAGACCGGGCCGAGCTAAATGTGTATGAAACCCACATGTTTGCCGATAAGGTAGAGCTAACCTTCGATCACCCTGTTTTGGTGAGCATGTTGAGGGGCAAAAAAGTGATGCACCTGCGCGATAGCAGTTTTGTTTTTGTCCCGGGCGAGTCGGTCGTTTTGCCACCCGGCGAGGAAATGCAGATTGATTTTCCTGAAGCGACGGTAGAAAACCCCACGCAATGCTTGGCCTTAACCTTGGCCAATGAGTCTATTCTGGAAATGACTTCCTATCTGAATGAACGGCATCCAAAGGCCGATGCGTTTGCCCAGTGGACATTCACCGAGCGCAACTTCCACTTCACAAACGATACCGCCGTTAACCAGATTATTGCACGGATGATCTTCCTTTTCACCGAAAACCATCCTTCTAAAGACATTTTTGCGGATTTCATGCTGAAGGAATTAATCCTCCGCCTGATGCAGACCGAGGCCCGTCATATTTTATTAGAAAGTGCCGATGCCCTCCACCAAACGTCACGGCTGGCATATGTGGTAAAGTACATTCGGGAACATTTGCACGAACCCCTTACCGTTCAAACGTTGAGCGAGAAAGCATGTATGAGCCAAACACATTTTCACCGCTGTTTTAAGTTGGAGTTGGGTCTTTCGCCCATTGATTTTATCAACGCTGAAAGGATTAAATTGGCTAAAAAACTCTTAAAAAACCAACACCAACGGATTACCGAAATTTGCTATGCCTGTGGATTCAACAGTATTTCTTACTTCAACAATGTTTTCCGACGCGCAACAGGCCAATCCCCTACTGCCTACCGACATCGTTCCCTAAATCCCTTAGCTTAGCGTCCCGTTAGGCGGTCTATGGGTGTGGGCGAGACCGTGGGCACTTGCGGCGCTTCGCGCTCCAACTGTCGGCTCACTTCCTCGCGAAGGGGCAAAAACAACGTTGGATTTCCGGCATAATAGGTCATCCAAGCCTCGAAAACGGGTGGTGCAATGCGATGGTCTTTGAGAAGGGAGTCGCGCATGGCGGGCCTCACGTCGCGCAACGTCATCAAACGGGCCTCGGCCAATTCCAAGTCCACCAACAGGGCGATGAGTTTTTCTTTGGGTAGGGGTTGATGGGGTGGTTCAACAGTTTTCCCGCAGCCCATCACCATAACGAATAGCCCAAACCCGATAATAAAGTAAAGGAGACTGCTCGCATTTGACATTATGCACCATATTTTAAGCCGCGAATAAAATCCCCTACCTGCTGTAGCCGCTCCTCGGCACTCAATGGCGCATCCCATAGCGCCTCTAAGCGGTTAATGAGGGCAGAACCTACAATAAAACCATCGGTCTGTGCCGCAAGTTGCATGGCATCTTGGTGATTTCGAATACCAAAGCCAACCAATAATGGATTTTTGTTAACAAGGGGTCGAACCCGTTCTAAATAAGCAGAAACGGCATGGGTCGAGATATTCGTCCCCGTTAATCCTGTTACCGAGACGGCATAAACAAAGCCGTTGGTTTGTTCATCAATATAACGAACCCGTTCGTCCGACGTGTTGGGCGCAATCAGGTTTACCCAAGCCAAGCCGTTTTCGTCGGCAGCAGCCCGCAGTTGATCGGCCTCATACGGCGGTAAATCCGGCAAAATTAGGCCATCTACGCCACTTTGGGCGGCGTCGCGACAAAATGCCGCAAGCCCATAACGCATAATGGGATTTACATAACCCATGAGCAACAAGGGCGTTTCAGAAGATTTTCGAAAGGACTCGGCCACCCGAAAAGCATCCACCATTTTGGTTCCATGCCGCAAGGCCCGTTCGCTGGAACGTTGGATGGGCAAGCCCTCGGCCAAAGGATCGCTAAATGGCATCCCAAGTTCGATAAAGTCGGCGCCGTTTTCATCCACCGCCCGCAATAAATCGTGGGTTGCGGCTGGTTCCGGGAAACCATTCGTGATGAAAATTCCCATGGCTTTTTCGCCAGTCTTGCGGCATTGGGCAAGGGTTTCTTGTAGTCGCTGGATCATAAAATGGTCTTTACAGCAATGTTTTATGGGAGAAAAGGGCTACGCACCCGCCTTCCAAAGCACTCTTTGGATTGCTAAAGTAAGCCTTCTTATTCCGGTTTTTATGCTTCTTTTTGGGTTTTTCGAGATTCCTTTTGGGTTTGAGAAAGGCTCTCCACAAATAATTACACACAAACCCATATTTAAACAATGAAACGTCTCTTTTTTGTTTGTTTATACAGCTTTCTGGTAGTACCTGTCTTTCTGGCAGCGCAAGCCCCAAGCCGGCCAGACAGCCTACGAATGGCCTGGTTCAAAGATGCCAAACTGGGCATTTTTGTCCATTGGGGCATTTATAGTGTGGATGGTGTGGACGAATCTTGGTCTTTCTATAACCATTATTTGCCGTTTGAAACATACAGCGCCCAGCGCAACCGCTTTACGGCCAATAAATACGACCCCGTTGCATGGGCCAAACTTTTCCGAGAAGCGGGTGCCCGATATGCCGTCCTCACGGCTAAACACCACGATGGCATGGCCCTATGGGGTTCACGCTTGGGGACAGAAAATGTGGTACAACAAACGCCTGCCAAACGAGATTTGGTGACGCCATTTGTAAGTGCCCTACGCGCAGAAAATCTAAGAGCGGGCTTATATTTCTCTCTGATAGATTGGGCCCATCCCGATTATCCCGCCTTCCGAAAAAACGAAGTACGATACGACCGCACCAAAGACCCACAACGGTGGCAACGGTTCAGGGACTTCTACCAAGGTCAACTTTTTGAACTATCCACCCAATTTAAACCGGATTTATTTTGGTTCGATGGCGATTGGGAGCACCCCGCCGAGGCTTGGGAAAGTGAGAAAGTGCGGGCCAAACTTTTTGCACATAACCCCAATGTGGTCTTAAATAGCCGCTTGGCCGGGCATGGTGATTATGAAACGCCGGAGCAAGGCATTCCCATTGTGAAGCCAAAATCGCCTTATTGGGAACTTTGCCTTACTGCAAACGACTCGTGGGGCTATCAAGGAACAGACGAAAATTATAAGACACCGGCAGAAATCATTCAGATTTTTAGTGAGGTAATTGGCCTCGGAGGCAATTTACTCCTTGCCTTTGGCCCAAAAGAAGACGGAACGTTTCGTCCACAAGACCTGAACCTAATGCAGGAATTGGGGCATTGGACAAAACGGAATGAGGAGGCAATTTATGGCACGCGAGCGGGTTTGCCTTCGGGACATTTTCAGGGCGTCACAACGGTCTCTAAAGACCACAAAAAACTTTACTTATTTCTTCAGGGTCGCCCCGCTTCTGGACAAGTGATGCTGCGCGGGATCGAAAGCAAGATTGCCTTTATTCGGGTTTTGGGAAGCGGGCAAAAACTTTATGGATGGCGCATGAAAGGCAAACCGTGGTGGAGCGAGAAGCCAGGATTTATCACCATAGACCTGCCAGAATCTACCCGCTTCGATCCATACCTAACCGTCGTTGCGATCGAATTTAAGGAGCCTATCCGGCTACACCGCGAAGACAAAATGGGTTTATTGGAGTAAATTTACAAAATGCCCCTCGAAGGATGGTTATCTTGGCGTTGTATTCCCGACTCCAACTTGCTGCTCATGCCTAAATCTTCCCTAAAAACCCTGATCATCCACTTTGTTGTGGTTTATGTCATCTTCTTGGCACTCTCCAGTATTCTGGGAGTTGTGATGCGGGGCCGCCCACTCAATAGCCAAGACTTCATTGTAGGTGCCGTGGTTGCGAGCTTACTGGCCTTCCGGCGATACCTCCGCGACAAAGCCCTAAAAAAGGACAATAGCCGGAAAGCGGATCAATAAGAAGGATTCCAATTGGATAAAATAGCTGTTTTTCGTTTGGAAAAGAGCGTTTTTAGAAATTCCACCACATCGGGGTGTTGAGCAGCCACGTCGTGTAACTCGGCCAGATCGGTATCCAGATTGTAGAGCGCAATCGGTGCATCAGGGTTTTTCATCCACCCCGTACGGATACCTTTCCAATGGCCCCACCGCACCGCCTGAATCCCATTTTTGACTTCCGGAAACTCCCAGTATAGCCATTCGTGTCGCTGTTGTATGCCTTTGCCTGTGAGGGAAGGCAAGAACGAAACGCCTTCTTGTACATTGCGTAATGGCTTTTGGATCAGTGCTGCCACCGTTGCAAATACGTCCCAGTTTGCGCCTACATGGTCCGAGGTCGTATTGGGCGCAATGACACCCGGCCATCGGGCAATAAACGGAACCCGAATACCGCCTTCAAGCAGGTCTTGCTTATACCCACGCAATGGGCCATTGGCTCGAAAGAAGTCAGGATCAAAACCACCCATTTTGAAGCTCGCACCGTTATCGCTGGTAAATATGACCAAGGTATTTTCGTCTAAGTATAGCTTTTTAAGGAGTTGCAGCATCCTCCCAATTTGCTGATCCATTCGGGAAATCATGGCCGCATAGGCTGCTTTGGGCTTGGGATGCGGCAAATATCCTTTATCGCCGATGTAGGGTACTTCTTCAAAAAGGTCTTCGTACTCCGCAATGGCTTCATCTGGTGCTTGCAGGGCCAAATGTGGAGCGGTGTATGGCAGATAGAGAAAAAACGGCTGATGCTGATGCGCCTCAATGAACCGCAAAGCCTCCTCTCCAAATAAATCGGTGGCATAGTCCGAGCCTTTGAAGGTAGCATAAGCAGTCGGATCCGCAGGATTTCCTTGTAACTTTTGGTGCGGACTAAAGTAGGCATTTCGGGTTGCTTCCCAAGTTTGGTTTCGCCAGAAGTGGGAGGGATAAAAATTATGCGCTTGTTTTTGGTCTAAATACCCATAAAAGAAGTCAAAACCATGTAGATTCGGAATGCCTGTGGTTTGTGGTCCACCCAGACCCCATTTTCCAATCAAACCAGTTGCATAGCCATATTGTTTTAGGAAACGGGCTATGGTTTCGGTATTGGGCGGTAGCGGAAATTGTCCGCGCTCCTCCTCGTCACGAAAACCGCCATACTCTTGATTGCCCCGCACAACCGATTGCGCGGTTGAAAGCCCCGTGAGCAATGTACTCCGTGAAGGCGCACAAACCGTACTTCCGGCATAAAACTGCGTAAACCGAATGCCTTCCCTTGCCATTTGGTCTAAGTGCGGCGTCCGAATTAACTTTTGGCCATAGCTTCCCAAACTCCCATAGCCCAGATCATCTGCCATGATGTAAATAATATTGGGCAAACGGGTCCGTTTTCGTGCGGCTTTTCCGGAACATGAAACCCCTGTGAGCACAAGCGCTGCTAAGATGATATATTGGATGAATGGTCTGATCATACATTTTTGCCCAAATTTTTGCTATGGCCTCTCCAAAGCAAAATACACAATCTGCAAATACATACAATACCTTTTGCCTTCGCACGTTGTATTTTAAGCACATACTTGTTACCACATTCTTTCATCTTAGCCTGAACAATCATGAAAAGTGTATTCTTTTTTTTCTTTGCTATTATCGCTTTACCCGCCTTTGGCCAATCCAAGCCGGAAGAACTTCCCTATATTGACGTAACAGGAACCGCTGAAAAAGAAGTGATTCCGGACGAAATTTATCTCTCCATTACCCTTCGCGAACGATATGAAGGCAAAACCAAAATCCCGATTGAGGCACAAGAAGAAAAACTCAAAGACACCCTCCGTCGGCTAAACATTGGCCTCGATCAACTTTCGGTGGCAGGTGCGAATGCGGGCTATATACGGGTGAGCCGAAAAGCCAAGGACGTTATCACCCGGAAAGACTATGAATTAAAACTGAGTGATGCCACCACATTGGGCAAGCTCTTTGAGGCGTTAGACCAAATCGCCATTACCGACGCAGCAGTCTCGCGGGTTCACCACTCCAAAATGGATGAACTTCGCCGCGAAGTACGCATTCAAGCCATTATAGCCGCCAAAGAAAAGGCCGACTACCTTCTTGCGGCCATTGGTGAACAGACTGGCAAACCACTGGTGGTGCAGGAGCGCGATGCCTTTGGCCCCATGCCCATAAGCAATGTTCAACACCGCATCAATGAAACCATTGCGGGTGTGATGGATGCCGCCGGAGGCGAAGATGAAATTCAGTTCAACAAAATCAAAATCCAAATTTCAATCTATGTAAAGTTTGGAATTAAGTAGTTATTTGCTTGCGATATCAAAGATTTATAGATGGCTTTATGCCACTATGGACCCACCGCTGTCACTCGTTATTCGGGGGGAGGGGGTGTTTTTATCTTTAAGAGATTCCTATCACTTGGGATTTCAAAATGCACCCTTTAGACTTCCAAGCGCCTTAAAAACCATTTGGGCAATGTAGCCCTTCGCATATGGTGTGCAGAACTAGCACGTCTTTAAATAAGGGGCTGACTGAACAAACTAAGGCTTTCCCGTAGAATCGAGAAAGCCTTAGTTTCTGAGACAGGAAGTTGTACCTGTCCAATCCCACCATTATGTTGTTCGAGAAAGGAACTAAAAGAGAGGTCTCCGGAGACCGTGGTTCTGGTGATGTGGCTCCCCGTGGTCTCGTTTCCAATATAACAAAAAAAAGCGTGGGATACCACACAATATCATTTTTGATCTCATTTTTTTAACATTGTTTGTCACAATGTCAGAACTTTTGGATATTGGGATTTAAACTAAAAAAATGCCAAGAAAGAAGCCCTTTGAATGACCATTATGCAGACCGTGTGGCATACATCAGCTCTATAAATTGCACGGTTTCGCCAACATCATGGGTCCGGACCAATCTGGCACCCTGATAGACGGCAACCGCTGTCACGCCCAATGTTCCAAACAGCCGCTTTTCAGGTGAAAGGGGTGGCCCACCCGGATTCAGCAATGCACCAATGGTACTCTTGCGCGAAACCCCAACCATTACTGGTGTTCCCAACGCCAAGAGCGAGGGAATTCCTTTGATAAGCGCCAAATTCTCGGAATGGCTTTTCCCAAATCCAAAACCTGGATCGGTAATAATTTCGGTAACACCTGCTTTTCGGGCCTGTACGATGGCCAGACCCAATGCGGAACAAACATCCTCTACCACATGGGGGGTTTCGCCAGCATGTGGCATTTCGCCAGGCAAACCCACCGAGTGCATGAGTATTAAGGGGGCCTCATATCGGGCAGCAACCGAAGCCATTTCTGGATCAAATCGCAAAGCGGTAATATCATTCAGGATATCCGCGCCAACTTCCATTGCCGCGCTTGCCACGTCCGAGCGAAACGTATCAATAGACAAAACAGCTTCCGGAAAACGCAGCACAATGGCCTCGACTACGGGCAGCAACCGCCTTTTTTCTTCTTCCGACGTGATTAAAAGCGCTCCTTTCCCATACACAATACCTTTGGGTCGGGACGACGCAGCCCCAATGTCAATAATCGCCGCCCCTTCGGTGAGCATTTGCTCCACTCGAAACAGCGCCGCCGACACCTCTTGATACCGACCGCCATCCGAAAAAGAATCTGGGGTTACGTTTAAAATACCCACCACGCTTGGCTTGTCTGTCATGCCCAAGCATAATCCAGCCTTGGAAGTCCGTAGCTTCAAGAATTTATTTTGAGTATCCATGTTATTAAACATTTGGTTAAACAGCGCATCCTACACACCACATACAAACGTTAGAAAGAAAACCGCGCCAAAGTCACGTATTTACAAAAGTTTTTAGGTAGAAGGCGGAACTTAGCACCGCGTCTGGCGTCAATGAAGTCACTCATTTTTTGATGAATGCGATTTCATCTTTTTTGTAACGGTGCATTAAATTCCTTAAATTAGCAGACTTGCATTCACCCCAACCATAGATCCCGCAAACACGGATTATCTGCAAAATGACAAACCGCCGAAATCACCGTTACACCCACTAAACAGTTCAGAACAACCCATTATGTACGTTCCACGACAGCAGCGGATGTTGGATCAATACCTTCAGGAAATTGGCCAAATCCCGCTACTCTCCCCCGAAAAAGAGGTTGAGCTTGCACGACGGATTAAGGAGGGAGATCGCAAAGCCCTGCATGAATTGACCCGTGCCAATTTACGCTTTGTGGTTTCTGTTGCAAAAAAATATCAAGGGCAAGGTCTTTCTCTTGCCGATCTGATCAACGAAGGGAACTACGGCTTGATCAAAGCAGCCCAACGATTCGACGAAACCAGGGGGTTTAAATTTATATCTTATGCCGTTTGGTGGATTCGTCAGGCCATTCTACAGGCTCTTGCAGAACAAAGCCGTGTGGTTCGCCTACCCCTCAACCGCATTGGGACCATCTCTAAAATCCGCAAAACAAGTGCTAAACTCGCCCAAATCCATGAACGTGCTCCCAACTTTGAGGAATTGGCGATGGAATTGGGAGTGGATGTAGAGAAAATTCGTGAGGCCATGCAACACACGGGACGTCACCTCTCGATGGATGCACCCTTCAATGACGACGACGAAAACAGTTTATTGGATGTCCTGCCCCATGAAGATAGCCTCTCGCCAGACGAGACCCTCATGGACGAGTCGCTGAAAATTGATATTGAGCGTGCCCTGAGTATGTTGCACCCCCGCGAAGCCGAAATTACCCGCCTCTATTTTGGCATAGGACGCGAGCATCCCCTCACTTTAGAAGAAATTGGCCAACGGTTTAATCTGACCCGCGAACGGGTACGCCAGATTAAGGAGAAAGCCTTGCGCAAATTGCGTCAAAAGCACCGCCGCGAAGAACTTCAGATGCACATCGGCTGATTTTTAGGGTGTTTAGTACCTTTTCAGAAGGCCCGTCTCGGTTTGAGGCGGGTCTTTTTGCATATGCACGAACGAACAAATGTCCTTCCAGTTCATTCCTGTAAAAGCCAAGTAGCAAGGATTGTCCTTGATTCGGCACTGAGGGGCTGGCTGGCCCCAGTTTGGGCATCCACCTGCACGATCACCGTTTCGGCATTGGCCACACACTCATTTCGCTGAAACAGCTCCTGATATAACACCATCGAGCTATTGCCAATCTTCCGCAAGCCTGTCCCGATTTCTACCTGTCCGGGCCATTTGATTTCCTGTTTAAAATTTAATCGTAGTGCCGCAATCACAAAACTGGCACCCTCCAGAAGGATCGGAAATTGCGGGTTGTACAAAACCTCTACACGGCCCGTTTCTAAAAAGGTGGAAAACGTTGCATTGTTTACGTGTCCTTGCCGATCGGTATCGTTGTATCGGATTTTATCGAAGGTTTTCAACGGGAATTTTTCTAACCCTAATTTTGTTTTGTCCATCTTTTAAGAATGTTTACTGATGGTGCTTTAGGGAACAGTCATACACAAAATGAATGGCTTTTATTTAATTGCTTGGGGAGGTTTTTAGATGGAATAAGGCCCTTTGCCCCACTCTTTTCAAAGGCAAAAGGCTATTTTCTTTCATACACATAGCTGATAGATTCTTGAAAGATACCCCTCCATGCGATACATGGGCTGTCAATCCTTCGATTAATGTTGTATGCAGTTTGGTAACATACCCCAAAATACGGCATCTTCCCATCTCTTTTAATAACAGTTCGTATTCCTATACTGCTCAAAGCATATTTTGGAGAAATAAAACCACTCCTACCCAGTATTTGATTTCGTTTTAATGTATCTGGTGACCGATATGGTTTACATACGGCATCATGTTGAGGGACCTCAGGCGCGGCTTCTCGCATCTACAATCATACTTTTTATCCGTAAAAAAACCCTGAAGCACAGTGGTCGCAGGGTTTTGGGGTAAGGGAGGGAAAAGAATTTATAGCCGCTCAGTAATTCGTTCATTCCAGTCTTTTCGGAGGGCATCGAGCGATATTTTTCCGGTGACATCTCCGGCAAATGCAATCAGCAACATTTTTCGGGCAGCGGATGCGCTAAGTCCTCTGGCCCGAAGGTAAAATAAGGCTTCCTCGTCCATTTTCCCAGTAGCGGCGCCATGCGAACATTTCACGTCATCGGCATAGATTTCCAATTCTGGCTTTGTATAAATACGGGCTTCATCGGAGGTTAAAATGGTTTTATTAGACTGATAAGCATTCGTTTTTTGGGCATCTTGTCGGACCATAATTTTACCATTAAATACTCCGGTAGATTTCCCGCCCAAGATATGTTTGTAGGACTCATTCGAGGTACCATTTGGCAAGGCGTGGTCCACAAAAGTAGCATTATCTACATGCATATGACCATTTGCAACTACCACCGCGTTAAGATTGGTTTCACAAAACTCGGCATTGGGCAAATAGTTTTGGTTGTTACGCACCGCATGACCCGACAACGTGAGGACATGAGTAGTAAACACCGAATCGGCTTCTTGAATACTTGATAATGTATGGTGTTCGGTAGAGGCTTCGCCACTGTCTTGCAACAAGTGATACGACACATTTGCCTTTGCTGCGACATACCACTCTGATACCACATTCGAGAAGACGGCTGGTCCTCCGAGCGATAAGCGGCTTTCCACGATGCGAATAGAAGCCCCCGATTCAGCAACCACCAACAAACGCGGCTGAATGGTAGCATCGGCTTCGGTTTGTGTCAGGCTTATGATGTGTAACACCGGCTGAATCATTTTTCCGGCAGTCACATGTATAAACAAACCATCCGAGAGAAAGGCTGTATTAAGGGCCACAAAGGCATCTTCCTCCGAGTTTGCCACTTGGTCAAAATGACGCAGCGCCGCTTCGTGTCTGGATGCTAGGGCTTCATTGAGCCGCTGAATATGCAGTCCCTTTGGGAGCTGATCCATGTTAGACAGAGTGGGAACCCAACATCCATTGACCATCACCACAACCAAGCCATCCATTTCCGGCAAGGCCAAGGCTTCAATATCTGCAACCGTCAGCGTGGGTACGGTTTGCCTAACCAAGTCGTGCGCAAGCGTAAAATTGCGAAAAGGGGAATATTTATATTTTTCGGATTTTGTTTTCGGAAATCCGAGACCTAAAAACGATTCAAGGGCGCGACGCTGCCTTTCCGGCATGGGCAAGGGTCGGGTTTCATCCACGAACCGATCCATTAATCGTTGTTCCAGCGTGGGGATGGGCGCTGTTTCGGTTTGGGTTTGCGTCATACTGTTTATGATTTTGACCGGAACAGCCCTTAGGCGGCTTCCAAGGTGAGTTCTTCTTTGATCCAATCGTAGCCTTTCTCTTCTAGTTCCAACGCCAATTCTTTTGTTCCAGATTTGACGATCCGTCCATTTACCAATACATGTACAAAATCCGGCACGATATAATCCAACAACCGCTGATAGTGCGTAATCACGAGAAAGGAACGATTGGCATTTCTCAGGGC
Organism: Bacteroidetes Order II. bacterium; assembly: GCA_016788705.1. Taxonomy (NCBI): domain Bacteria; kingdom Pseudomonadati; phylum Bacteroidota; order unclassified Bacteroidota Order II.; species Bacteroidota Order II. bacterium. The sequence continues at coordinate 87,594 of JAEUSQ010000007.1, read as the reverse complement.
GTTGACGCCATTGGAAACAATGCGCAAGGCATCTATATCCAATCCCGAATCCGTTTCATCAAGCACGGCGAGTTTCGGTTCCAATAACGCCATTTGAAAGATTTCGTTACGTTTTTTCTCACCACCAGAAAACCCCTCGTTCACCGATCGGTTGGTGAGGCTTTCTTTCATTTCTACCAAGGCTTGCTTTTCCTTGATAAGTTTAAGAAAGGCGGCACCCGAAAGCGGTTCTAAGCCTCGGTATTTGCGAACGCTATTCACCGATTCCCGAAGAAAGGTGGTCATATTGACACCCGGTAACTCGACTGGGTACTGGAAGGCCAAGAACAGTCCTTCACATGCCCGTTCATCTGGTTCCATCTCCAGCAACGCCTGTCCATCGAAAAAGATTTCCCCCTCCGTCACTTCATATTCTTCACGGCCAGCCAGAACCGAAGCCAATGTGCTTTTTCCGGAGCCATTTGGCCCCATAATGGCGTGTACCTCGCCCGGACGGACGGTCAGGTTTACCCCTCGTAAGATCTCGTGCCCCTCTACAGCGGCATGAAGGTTTTTGATTGTTAACATGTTTATTTCAGTTATGGATTATTTCAGAATGTTTCAGGCAAAAGAACTGGGCAATCCGTCTATACTGTGTGCATTTTTTTCAGCCCGATAGGCTTCTAATCCCGCTTCTCCTTTTGCAGTGGCCCAACGCAACAAGGTATCACGATGGTTTTGGAAGGCCATCTCCGGCACCCCAAATCCACACGAAGTTTGCACCCGTTCCACCTCTAAGAGGACATACTGCCGCAATCCCGGTAGAGGATAAAAAAGTGGTGTAATAAGCAACGCCTCTGGGTCATCCAGTTTAACGATTTTCCCCTGGCCATAGAGCCGGAGAATATTGGGCGGGCCTTGAAAGGCACAGAACATGATGGTAAGCCGTCCATTTTCTGCAAGATGCGCCGCCGTTTCGTTTCCACTTCCGGTTACATCGGCATACACTACACGGTTTTTTGCCAAGACCCGAAAACTGTCTAAGCCCTTCGGAGAAAGATTAATGTGCCCTTCGGTAGCATTTGGCGCAGAGGCCACAAAAAACATCGGTTGTGCCTCGATAAAAGCTTGGAGGGCCGGGGTAATTTCTGGATGTACGTTGGCCATAGCGCTCCTTATCAACCCACCGAGCCTTCGAGTTCAATGGCTAGTAGTTTTTGGGCTTCTACCGCAAACTCCATTGGCAGTTTGGCGAGAATTTCTTTTACAAACCCATTTACAATAAGCTTAATGGCCGCTTCTTCACTCAGTCCACGTTGTTGGCAATAGAAGATTTGGTCTTCTCCCACTTTAGAAGTCGTGGCCTCGTGTTCTACTTTTCCGGTATTGTTCAGGATTTCGATATAGGGGAAGGTGTGTGCGCCACAACGATCGCCGAGTAACATGGAGTCGCACTGAGAGAAATTCCGGGCATTTTCGGCATTTTTCCCAATACGCACCAAGCCCCGATAGGCATTCTGGCTTCTTCCGGCAGATATGCCTTTAGAGATAATGGTGGAAGATGTATTTTTGCCTAAGTGAATCATTTTGGTTCCCGTATCGGCTTGCTGGTACCCCTTGGTAAATGCCACCGAATAAAATTCCCCTACGCTGCTATCACCTTTCAGGATTACGGAAGGGTATTTCCACGTAATGGCGGATCCGGTTTCCAACTGCGTCCACGAAATTTTGGCATGGTCGCCGTCGCAGATTCCACGTTTGGTCACAAAATTATAGATTCCGCCTTTCCCTTCTTTGTCTCCGGGATACCAATTTTGGATGGTAGAATATTTTACTTCGGCATTTTTCTTGGCGATAATTTCCACCACCGCTGCATGGAGTTGGTTTTCGTCGCGCTGAGGCGCCGTACATCCTTCCAAATAAGAAACATACGCGCCTTCTTCTGCAACAATGAGGGTTCGTTCAAACTGCCCCGTTCCCGCTTGATTGATCCGAAAATACGTGGAGAGTTCCATCGGACAGCGCACCCCTCTGGGAATGTAGCAGAAAGAGCCATCCGAGAAAACCGCCGAGTTCAACGCCGCATAAAAGTTATCGGTATAAGGAACCACAGACCCGATGTACTTCTGGACAAGTTCGGGATATTTTTCTACCGCCTCGCCGAAGGAGCAAAAAATAATACCAAGTTCGCTTAGTTTTTCTTTAAATGTGGTATGCACCGAGACCGAGTCCATGACCACATCCACCGCAACCCCCACCAACCGCTCTTGTTCCATAAGCGGGATGCCCAACCGCTCGAAGGTTCGGAGCAGTTCGGGGTCCACTTCGTCTAAACTATTATACTTAGGCTTGCTTTGCGGGGCCGAGTAGTAGCTTATCGCCTGAAAATCTGGCAGTTTATAGTTTAAGAGGGTCCAAGTAGGATATTTTTCTTCTTGTTTTTCCAAGAGGGAGACAAAATGGCGAAATGCTTTCAGGCGCCACTCCAAAAGCCACGCAGGTTCATCTTTTTTCGAGGAAATCAACCTTACCGTGTCTTCGGTGAGTCCAACGGGGGCTGTCTCAGAATCAATCTCGGTTACAAAACCCCACTCATAGTCCCGGTCGGCAACTTCGTGGAGGATGGCGGTATCACTTGTCATAATGCTCGTTGTATGGGCAAGGAATGGAATGCTTATTTATATTCAGTCTAAAATAACAGACCAGAATTTGTTTCGTTCCATGAAGAATAGGAAAAAGTTGAAGTTCTTTGTAGGCAAATCCCCTACACCCCTCTTCCTTTCTCCAATATCCGCCAAAAACGGTGATCTATTTCAATATCAACATGAAATTATTATCCACATTACACGAGATTGGTATAAATATTGAGGTCGTGTTAATCACAACATTACCTACTACCTTTACCAGACCTGTGCCCCATGAACAAAAACACGCCTCTTGCATCCACTTTTGCAGATGGTCCTCTTTATGTCCGACAGCATGCTGGTGCAACCATTGTGGCCATAGCCAACCTGAAGGGAGGAGTCGGAAAGACCACGACAGCCGTTAATCTGGCTGCTGCGCTGGCCATCCGCTACCGCGTTTTATTGGTAGATTTAGACAGTCAGGCCTCTGCTTCGCTTTCTCTGGGAATCGGAAGGCGCCAGCAGACCCCTTCAGTTCTGGATGTGATGATGAATTATGCACCCTTTGGGCGCGCAATTCGTAGCACCTCGATACCTGGCCTGACGGTATTGCCCGCCCATGTGGATCTTGCCAAATTTGACGCCTATATTGCCAATGCGCGGAATCATGTGTTTTTATTACAGAAAGTACTTGATCATGTTCGGGGCAGTTATGATTTCATTTTATTGGATTGTCCGCCCGCACTTTCACTGGTGATGCTCAATGCTTTTATGGCGGCAGATGCCTATGTGGTTCCCCTTTCTCCGAATGCACTAGCGTTTGAAGCAATGAAGACCTTCTTTAAAGAATTAGAAACTTGGCGGGCCAAGTACCACATTCAAACCAAACGATTGGGCATTTTGCGTACTATGGTAGATACCCGCTCGAATCATGCCCGAAAGATTTTACAACGCCTTGAAGACAGTTATGGCGAGGAAGTATTCGAGACCGAGATCAAGATGAATGTGCGCTTGGCCGAGGCGCCAGAGTCGGGCCGCAGTGTGTTAGAATACGACGGCTCCAGTGCTGGTGCCCGTGCCTATTGGGCCTTTAGCAAAGAGTTTTTAGCCCGTCTAAATGCGTCTCGCGGTGTTGCCATTCCTCCCATTGGCGACTCCCTGCCACTGGCCGAAGACCGTAAGCCTGTTTCTGGCACCAAGAGCGGGGTTTTTGAACTGAGCAGAGGGTCGTATGTGCCCATTCGTACTGAGGGTGGGCAGACGGGATAAGGAGCAAAGAGCAACACCTTTATCAAAAGCAATTGGGGTTCCCATTATGGGAAAAGTGGGTCTATTGTTCGACAGCGGACAACAGGCCCTTTCTTTTTTAGCCAAATTCCAATCGCAACCTAATAGCATTTAATACGTCATTTCCCTATCTTGTACCATCAGAATCATGATCCCAAAACCCACAAAAAATGATTCATCTCAACATTCTCGACATTGCCATCCTACTTTTTTGCATCTACCAAGGTTATAAAGGTTATACAAAAGGGGCGGTAAAGACCATCATTCCTTTGGTGTATTGGGTGGTCACTTTTTTTGGTGCCATTTTTTTGATGCGTCAACTAGGAGAAGTCGTATTTGTGAAGTTGCTTGGTTTTAGCGTCATGCTGGCTTCGCTGTTGTCCTTTGCAATCATTATTGTTATTGCCGTATGGGGATATCGGAAAGTGTTGGATTTTTTGGAAGATGTGGTGAGTGGTTCCATTTCATTGGTCAACCAATTGGTGGGGATGGTGGTTGGTGCGCTCAAGGGGTTTTTTCTGGCCAGTATGATCCTGATTATCTCATCGAGCATAGACATTCCAAGTAAAAACACCCGCGACCGATCCTCGCTTTATGCCGATACCACCAACTTTTCAAAAAAAATGTTAAAGTATGTTGGGATGGTCTGGCCACAGGCAGAGGGCATCACCAATAAATTTGAAGCCAGTATCAACAAATAAGTCCGATTTGGTTTATCTAAATTGGGAAGATGGTGTTGGCTACATGCTCGGAGGCACTTTGTGATACCCGTTTCTTTGTCTTTAGAAAACTTCTTGAGCTATCGAAGACCTGAAGAGCCGCTTAACTTCGAAGGATTTGATGTTGCCTGCCTTTCTGGTGGGAACGGCCAAGGTAAGTCCGCCTTGTTAGATGCCATTACGTGGGCATTGTGGGGAGAAGGCCGAAAAAGCCAAGGAACTGTAAAGCCGGATGAACAACTTATGCGAAGTGGCGCGTCGGAAATGAGTGTCACTTTTGTATTTGATCTAGAGGGTACGCGATTTCGGGTAAAACGCTATTTTGGCAAATCAGGATCTAGAAAAACACAAAAATCGAATCTAGAGTTTCAGGTATATGATCCCACACGGGAAGCATTTGTCACCCAGACTGGTGCACGGATCAAGGACACCCAGAGCGTGTTGAATCAGCATCTGGGTCTTACGTACGAAACCTTTATTAACGCCTCTTTCCTGTTACAGGGCCGGTCGGATCAATTCACCAAACAGGCCCCCACAGAGCGCAAACGCATTCTGGCAGATATTCTAAACCTACAGCGCTACGAACAACTTCGGGAGAAGGCATTGGAAAAGGCCAAAGAAGCCCGAAATGCCTTAGAAGTGGCCGAAATGCGGCTACGGCAATTGGAAGAACAAACCCGCGACTTACCCCACTGGATTGTAGCGCGTGATCAGGCAAAACAGGCCCTACATACACAGGAAAATGACTTACAAGTACTTAAATCACAAGAACTTCTGATATTACATGAACTCGCTTCATTAGACCTGAAGGTACAAGAAATTCGTGCCGAGGAAAGACATCTTGCACAACTCTTAGAACAAACCGCCTTTACACAAGACCGATGCGCCACCCTTGACCGTTTAATCACCGAAGCGGCAGGTCTGATGCAAGAAGAAGCCCGTATCCGGGCCGAAAACGAACTTTTCCTGGGTTTGTCTGCCGAACAAGATGCCCTACAACACAAAAGCGAACTGGCCCGAAGTTTTGAGGATCAACTGAGCCGTATTGAACAAGAAATCCAAAAACGCATTGCCACAACCGAACAAGAATTGGCCAGCCTTAAACAAGCCTTTCTCCATTATACCACCCAACTTAACGAAGAAGAGGCCCGCATTCTTCGCGAACCGGAAGTCCTCCGGGCACTCAACGAATCCCTGAAAGCCGCCACCGAATGGGAGGCGATGAAGGGGGTGAAGGAAAAAGTGCAATCCCTGACCGAGGCCCTCGCAAGGGTTTCTCAGGAAATCACGTTAAAAGAACGGGGTCTCCAGGCCGAAAAGACCCGCATAACAAATGAAATGAAAGACTTAGCGGACGTCTTGCTCCGCAAAGAATCTTTGTTTATCGCCTTAACACAGGCACAAGAATCGCACCAGTTATTTCTCCAACACACCGAGGCACTCCATGAGCTTCGTACCATAGGTCAAGTTCAGAAGGCAGAAATGCAAGTAGAAAAGGCCAAATCCCAACAAATAGAAGAAGAGATTGAACAAATTCGCCAAAACAGGTTCTTGGTTGAAGAGGCCACATCGGAAACATGTCCTACTTGTGGCACCAAACTCACCGAGGCCCACCGTAACCATATGCGAGGGCTATACACCGAACAAGAAGCCGAAGCCGCACAACGAAAGATCCGGCAAGATGCACTTTATACCGAAAAAAGACGACTTATTCAGGAAACAAGCCAAAAATACAAAGTATTAGAAACAATTTGTGACCAAATGGCCGATTCCAGCTCGCGTTTAGCAACAGCACAAGCCACTTTTATGCGTGTAGAACAAGCGGAAGAACGTTTTCTGGTGCTACAAAAATCACTATCGGATACCGAACAGAATATTCAAAAACGGGCAGGAATTAAATTGCTGGATGTGGAAAAACAACAACTTACTGAATCCCTTCAGCAATTGGCTTTCAACGAAACGACCTTCTCGCAACTCGCCCAGTTGGCTGCGCGAAAAGATCTATTAGAACGTGAAAAGCGAACGATAGAAGCCGCACGTGGCAAGGCCGAATCCCTGCGTATCAAAATTCAACATGCCGAACACCAAAGACAACGGCTCAGAAGTGATCTCGCAACGGGCGTTATTACACAAGAATTGGAAGCCAAAAAGGCCACAATCCGACAAAAACTGGCCGAAGTGGGGTACGACCGTGCCCGGCATCAGGAGGTCAGACTGGCACTAGGCCGACTAAAAAACGTGCCGCAACAATTCACCAACCTTTTGAATGCGATCATCAACGCCAACCGTTATGCCGAAGAGCAGAAAGACCTTTTTGCTCAGGAAGCGACGCTATCAGAACAACAGGAGGCCGCAAGCCAACGCCTTCACCAGTTGAGAGAAGCCACCTCAGTACGGCCTTCCTTAGAGGGCAAACGGGCCGAGGTGGCGGATTCTATCGCCCAAGCCCAACAAGGTTTGGATGCAAGCCGCGAACAACTGGGGCGTCTGGAGTCCAGGATTGACATGGGGGAAAAGGATCGCGATGAATTACAGCGCATCAAAACCCAAAACAGGGAAACCATCCGCCAGCGCGAACTCTTTACGCACCTCTCCAAGGCATTTGGGCCGGAAGGCATTCCTGCAATCATCATCGAAGAAACCCTGCCAACATTACAAGACCGTGCAAATGATTTACTCTCCCGATTAACCGACGGGCGGATGAGCATTCGGTTAGAAACGGTCAAGAACATGAAGTCCGGCGGAAGCAAATCCACCTTAGACATTATTATCAATGATGAACTCGCCCAACCCCGCCCCTACGAAACGTTTTCGGGCGGCGAAGCATTCCGCATTGACTTTGCCCTCCGGATTGCCCTTTCTCAACTTCTGGCCGAGCGTGCCGGCGTGCGGATTCGCACGTTGGTGATAGACGAGGGGTTTGGCACCCAAGACCAACAAGGCATTCAACAAATGATTGAAGCCATCCAAACCATCCGACAAGACTTTGAGAAGATTATTATTATCACACACTTAGACGAGCTTAAGAATGCCTTTCCAGCACGGATTGAAGTCCGAAAAGAACCAGAGGGCTCGCGATACGAAGTTTATTACGAAGGCTAACTATCCATTTTAAACACCGCTACGATGCGTCCCAAGTCTTTTCCATTCTGGTTTACCATCCGTCGTTTGCCTACGATCCTGCGATCCCCTTTGGCCTATATCGTAGAAATGGCACAGCAAGGGGAGCCGATCATCAGCCTTGGTGCAGGAATCCTTCCGGTTTTTCTCATCAACCATCCGGAGGCAGTCAATCAAATTTTGGTGGCAGAGGCCAAGAAATTTTATCGAGGGAGTGCGATCAATAACCTACGAGATTTTTTAGGGAATGGGCTATTAACCAGCAATGGCGAGCAATGGCGAAACCAACGCCAACTGGTACAGCCCGCTTTCCGGTCTCATGCGATTGCACCATATGCCCATGCGATGGATATTCAAATTATGCGTTATCTGGGCGAATGGGAACAGTCCTTGAAGACAGACAGCCAAATAAAACGGAACATAACCCAAGACATGCTCATCTTGGCCCAGAACAACATTCTCGCAGCCTTATTCGACATTCATCATCATCCTGAAGCCCAGGTCCTACATCATTCATTAGCGACCATCCAACACACCATAATTTCCATCTCTCTGTGGGAGGCCGTCGGGAATGGATTAGGCGCTATTTTCGGTAAAAAAACAGGAAAGGCCTTATATGACTTCCTTGTTTCTAAGCAAAAAAAGGCCTATGACGAAGCTAAAGCAACCATTCAACACTATGTTAGAGACCTTATCACTACCCGAAAAATAGATTTATTAAAAAACCACCCTAACAACCACGTAGATCTGTTTTCCCAACTTGTCCGTGCCCAAGAAGAAGGGAAAATGTCTGAACGACAGTTGGAGGATGAGGTAATCACGTTGTTTCTTGCCGGATTTGATACCACGGGACACACCCTGAGTTGGCTTTGGTATCTCCTGTCTAAACATCCCGACATTCAGGAAAACATTCGTTCTGAATTATACACCCTCCCGCCTGATGCAGATGCGGCTACATTGGCACAAGCATCGCTACCTTACCTTGAAGCCACCATTCAAGAAGTGCTGAGGCTCTATCCAGTTGCATGGGTTTCTTTACGCTCCCCACTCGAGAAGGTAAACATTGTAGGTTATGATATCCCCAAAAAGGCCAGCATCGTCATTACACCGTACACCCTGCAACGCCTTCCGTCCTATTGGCCCGATCCTGAAAAATTTGACCCTACTCGGTTTCTTAACCGTAACCTTCCAGACGTAATGGGCGCTTATATTCCGTTTGGTGCAGGTCCCCATACTTGTATCGGGAAGCGCCTTGCTTTGTTGGAAATAAAAATGATTGTGGCGCGGGTAATTAAAGCATACCGTGTGGAGGATGCCAATCATAAAAACCCTAAACCCAAAGCAATGATTACATTGGCAGCACACCCCGATATCCATGTAAGGGTCTCGGCTTATTCCTGATTTTCAAGCGTATTAATCAGGGCTTTTCACCTTTGTATTAGGATATAATGAATGCCTGTAATACGTTTTATTATATTTCACCTTGATTTATTTATTTTGATCGCTTGGCAAGAATTCTGTTAAACAACGTCCGCTTTCCAATTCATCTCCCAAAGACTCCATGAGCTTCGTAAAAGCAATCCCATCCACAATACGATGATTGGCGGAAAAACTGATATTTATTTGCCATTTTCCATCCTGTTTATGTAACACCCCAATCACCACCTGTAAAGTAAATAAACTTGGAGACTGCCCGTATCCATCTCGTTTGCTCACATGGGTGAGCGACGTAATGCCTATTTTAGTTTGCATTTCTGCAAAACGCCTACGAAAAAATGGTCTAAATATCTTATGCAGTATTCGCCTAAAAGTCTGTGGTAAAGCCAAAAAGGCATGTGTTCCGGGCGGCATTTTTACAGGCTTTTTACGCAATTTTTTAGCGGCACTAATTAACTCATCTTCTATAACCCGTGCACTTTTTTCCTCCATTCGTTCAAAGACCCAATACCAAGGTAACCAGGTATTATCCGGCATCTTTGCTTCCATAACCAATGCAATATCCACCTTTTCCGGAATCAACCACTTGTTTCCATAAGAGGCCGCCAAAAGATGTTTTTGTCCCTCCAGCACCTTTCCCAGACAACGCATCACATACGCCACTACGCTTGGTGGCCTTCGATGCGCCCTTCTGGCTTCCTCAAATGCCGCTTGGTAGGCATCCATATTGGCCTTTCCCCATGCATGAATTCGTTCTTCGGGGCGCCCCAACCACAACGCATCGTCCAGCATCCGACGATACAAAGAAGGCGTTTCTGTTCTGTATCTTAAAGACATGATCAATATTTTTCTTCTATTTAGCCACATACACTTGGTGCATGGGTCAAAAGGTCGTGAAATACCCAATCGGACGAGGCATAATATAAACGATTATTGCTATTTTTCAGTTTTATATCCGAAGCCAACGTTTTATGAACCCCATAACTTTCAAGAGTACCCGGACCGATACCCGCTCATTTCGCTTTTCAGAAGCGCTTCTTCAGGGCCTATCGGAAGATGGCGGCCTCTTTGTCCCCGAAACCATCCCTGATTTACCTGCGGGTTGGCGCGATCAAACGGCCTTCGACGATTTGGGGCTGTTGGTTCTCCGCAACTGGCTAGGCGACGAACTCCCAGAAGCAGCCTTGGCGCCTTTGGTGAAAGAGGCCCTTAACTTTCCTGTTCCCATCGTAAAACTACCAGACTCGCCCTACCTCGGTGCGCAGGTAGCCGTTCTGGAATTAACCCACGGACCTACCTTGTCTTTTAAAGATTTTGGCGCCAGAACCATGGCCCGGTTGATGGCCTATTTTCTTTCAAAACAAGACCGTAAACTCACCATTTTGGTGGCCACTTCGGGAGACACAGGGAGCGCCGTTGCAGATGGTTTCTCTGGCTTAGAGGGCATTGAGGTGGTTTTATTGTATCCAAAAGGCCAGGTCAGCCCTGTACAGGAAATGCAATTGGCGGTTTCCCGACCCGGTGTGCGGTCATTTGCCGTAGAAGGAACCTTTGATGATTGCCAGCGCATGGTAAAAGAAGCCTTTATGGACCCAGCATTGGCGCACTTGCCTCTTTCCTCGGCCAATTCCATCAACATTGGGCGCTTGTTGCCACAGTCGTTATACTACATTTGGGCTTATCTACAAATGGATAAGCCCGTCATCAATTTTTGTGTACCCAGTGGTAATTTGGGCAACCTAACGGGCGGTCTTTTTGCTTGCGAAGGTGGCCTTCCGGTGAATCAGTTTGTTGTAGCGCACAATGCCAACAACTTTTTCCCAACCTATTTGGAAACCCATGAAGCCGACTATAAGCCTTCTGTACGAACATTATCTAATGCAATGGATGTGGGCGTCCCGAGTAATTTTGAGCGGTTACAATCACTTTTCACCCCTCAAGGACTCAACGACCGGTTGTGGGGAACCAGCATAAGCGATGCCGAAACCACTGCCACCATGCAACGGATATATCACGAAACAGGATACATGGCGTGTCCACATACCGCTGTTGGGCTGGAGGCTGTACACCGCTATCGCCAAGAAACAAGCGACCATACCCCGATTGTGGTCCTCTCTACCGCACATCCGGCCAAATTTCCGGAGGTCGTGGGCGCAGCCTTGCAGGTGGAGCCGCCAAGGGCAGAAACGCTTGAGTTGCTTAAATCTCGAACATTTACCCACTATACCCTCTCGCCAACCCTATCCGCCCTGCGCGAAGTGCTTCTGACGAAATCACTGGATACATGAGCGGTCATCAGGTGAGGCCCACTCGACCTACCTTGTTGGTCTTTACGGTGACCATTTTGCACCTACTTGGTTCTGCACCGAGAAAACGACACTGAACCCCGGTTTCTGTCTATATCCTCATGGAAATCTGGGTTCAGCATTTTGGTTCAATCTTGTCCCGGAGGATGAATCAGCAGCGGGATCAGTACCAATAGCCCCATCACAGCAAATCCGAACATTCCTTGTCCATTTACACTATAAAATCCCCCCCAAAGACCAAATCCGACAAGACCCAGACTTACCAATAGGGCTTGAATCCAGTTGGATACACTGTTTTCTTTTTTGATTTGTGTACCCAAGAACAGCAGCCATGCCCCCATGAGAAACATCGTCGTGCTGCTAAAGACCCAAATTAGGATCAGGTCATCACGGGCTTCCCCCGTAACATAGCCCTTAGCAATGGCATCAAATTGCGCAGAAAGCCCTGCAGTAGCATGTGGGATGGTGGCCAGTACCAACAATCCACCGGAAATTCGGCAGGCCCAAGAAAGCAACTTCATGTGTATAATGTCTATATGAAACAGTTACTTAGGGTGGGATGGTAAAATACACTTATTCTAGTGCATCTCAAACAATTTCTTCTTGTACACCATGAAAACATGTCCGGTCATTACGTTGTATATTCTTCTTTCTTCACCCCAAAACACCTCCTATGCTTCCGATATACCAAGTAGATGCGTTTAGCAACCAACTTTTTGGTGGCAATCCGGCTGCCGTCGTGCCTTTATCCAAATGGCTTCCCGATACCGTAATGTTGGCCATTGCCGCCGAGAACAACTTGGCCGAGACCGCCTTTTTTGTACAAAATCCGGATGGAACCTACCACTTGCGTTGGTTCACCCCCGAATTAGAGGTTCCTCTTTGTGGCCACGCCACCCTTGCGACCGCACACGTCTTGTTTGATCATTTGGGCATCACAAACCAAGAACTTGTTTTCCATTCAGCCAGCGGCCCTTTAACAGTTACCCAAAAAGAAGGCCGCATAGAACTAAACTTGCCCGCAGAAGCCCTGTCCAAAATTCGCCCGACCCAAGCCCTAATTGATGGTTTGGGCATACAACCGATTTTTACGGGTATGGCCAAACATTACCTTTTGGCAGAGGCACCCGATGAAGCCTGTATCCGTGCGCTCTCCCCCGATTTTACCGCTTTGGCCTCGGTGGAGGCACTGGGCATCATCGTAACAGCGCCGGGAAATGATGTTGATTTTGTTTCGCGGTTTTTTGCGCCAAAGGCTGGCATCAATGAAGATCCGGTTACGGGATCAGCGCATTGTGTCTTGGTTCCTTTCTGGGCAAACAAGTTGGGGAAAACCAACTTTATGGCACAACAGCTTTCTAAACGGAGCGGTACCCTTTGGTGTACCTTAGAGGGCGATCGGGTGCGCATGTCTGGATATGCCAAAACGTATTTAACGGGAACGTTTGTATATGAATAGCAAGATTTCACGCGATTATGGGGTAATGGTGGCCTTGTTCATGGCACTCATATGGGCTGGGTGCGACATTTTTGCGCCACGAATACCGGAAAGTCCTATTGGGACTGGGGGTTCATGGCTTCAGCCGGATACCCCAGACCGTGTAGTGGAAAACCTAAAAAATGCCATTGCCGAACGAAATGTACAACATTATGCCAAATCGTTGGCGGTTGACCTTGTTTTCCAACCGAGCATTACTGCTGAAAACCGCGATCCTGTACTCTGGACCAAATGGGGTTCAAACGAAGAAGAAACTTATTTTGCCCGCTTAGCAACCGCCTCAGCCCCATTTACGGGCCACAACCTCCAGCTGATCGAGACCTCGCAAGTGATTCTGGACAACCGACATATCTCCTTCCAAGCTACCTATATCCTGCGTATGCAACACAGCCGATCAAACGAGGGCATTCCCATAGAGGCAAACGGAAAATTGGTCTGGAACATGGTACAACAGACAAACGGACTCTGGCAGATAGAACGTTGGGCCGATCAGGGAACAGGAAGTACGCCTTCATGGAGCGATCTAAAAGCCGCTTTTGTAAAATAATACCGCTATGAACCGTACCTACTGTTCCATTTTAATCTTAGGATCATTCACAACCGCTTTTGTTTTTGGCGGATGTAATCCGTTTGCGCCAGCCCTCGAAGAAGGGAACCCATATCAGCACCTATTAGGCGACCCAACGACCATAGATGGCTTTTTCACTAATTTCAAAAATGGATATGAATTGCGGGATATGTCCATTTATCAACCCCTCATAGACTCTTCGTTTACATTTATTTACCGAGATTTCGAGGCCGGAATAGACCGCCAATGGGGATATGCACAAGAAATTGAGTCCACGCGCCAAATGTTTCAGCGTGCAGATCTGATTCGGTTAGATTGGAACCAAATTGTGGTACAAGAGGTGGCTCCCGACCATAAAACAGCACAAATTATCCGTTCCTTCAACCTGACCATTTCGTTAGGAGCTGGGGAGGTTTTCCGAGGGAGCGGGCGGATAAATTTCCTGCTCTCTCGTAGAAGCACAACCCTGCCGTGGCGGCTTCGGCAATGGCGTGATGAAAGTGAGACATAGGCCATTTCGTTATACGTCTCCTTTTGCTTACCCCTCCACCCTCATTCTCCCCACCAAAAAACACCCTGCTTTATGGTGTTTGGGTGGGTAATCTTGCCCAAAAGCAACCGACGGCATTTCCCTATGCTGTTTCTTTTGACCTAACCTTCAAATGAAAAACTTGCACATAGTGCGCAAGAAGAATTAGATTGAAATTCTAAATTAGAATTAGTCTAAATAAACATATGAGAATTGCCAAATTGTTTTTCGTATTGACCGTGCTCACCCAAGTAGCCTTAGCCCAAGAAAGCGGAAACCGGATAAAAGACCGATTTACCGCATCTGCCTATGGGGTTATGCACTACAATGTGTACAACTGGCAAATTTTACCCAATAAACGCAATGACATTCAATTTGAGCGGGCGGTTTTGGAAGCCTCTTTCCGTGCAGATCCCAACTGGACTCTACACACCGAACTTGAGATAGAACATGGCGGCACAGGTGTTACGTTGGAATTTGATCCTTTGGAGGAGTTTGGGGAGTTTGAATATGAAGTAGAAAAAGGGGGTGAAATTTGGTTCGAACAATTTCATCTACGCTTTTCCCCTAATCCCGCATTCAACTTGCAATTTGGAAGGGTGAAAGTACCTTTTGGCCTCATGACCTTCTTCGACGAACCCACCGAATACCGCACCACACATCTTTCAGAGATGGAAAACACCCTTTTACCGACGCACTGGAGTGAATATGGCGTGGTTGCGAAAGCACATCTGAGAAAAAAATGGGAGGTTCAAGCGGGTTTGGTTAACGGGCTTGATGGCTCCGCCTTTAACGCTGCAAATTTTATCAAACGTGGCAATCAAAAGCGCTTCGAGTCCGTAAATGCAAACGACTGGGCTGGCGTGGCTCGGATAGACTACCGGTGGGATAAGCATCAATTTGTGGGCATCGCCGGATATATCGGCAATACCCGGAATAACCGTCCAAAACCAGACCTTCAAGTGGATGCCTACCTTACCTTATTAGAAGCCCATCTGGTTATGGATACCAAGCCCCTGATGTTTCAGGCCATTGGCTTGTTGGGCCAATTACAGAATTCAGAACAAGTCAGCAACGCCAATCGCAATTTATCTAATAACCTGAATGTAAAACGCACCCCCGTTGGAAAACAAGCCCTTGGCGCCAGCGCCGAACTTGCCCTTCGTCCAGACCAACTTATTCCTACCCTACCGAAAGACAAATTATCTGTATTTGGACGATACGACTACATAGACACGCACTTTGCCACACAGGGGAGTGTGTTCAATAACCCAAGATGGGAGCGTAGTACTTGGACGATGGGACTGAACCTAATCCCCCACCCATGGCTTGTTTTCAAAGCCCAATTTGCACGCCAAAAACTGGGCATTCCCACGCAACGGTATCAAAACACCTTTTCGATGGGCTTCGGTCTCCACCTTAACTAAAAACACCTCATGAAAAAAACATTGTTACTTTTCATTGTTCTGGGCTTATTTACTGCTTGTGACGACACCACCTTAGACGATCAAAAAGACTATACTGCGGTCTTGGAAAACACGGTCAACAACGTCATTATCCGAACGTACAAAGATCTGGATGACAAAACAGCAACTTTGGTCGCAGCGCTCACTGCACTCGAAAACAACCGGACGATTGCAGCCCTCGAAGTAGCACGGAGTGCATGGCGAGAAGCCAGACGTCCTTGGGAGCAATCAGAAGGCTTTTTATTTGGCCCCGTAGATCAACAAGGAATTGACCCCTCGATTGATTCTTGGCCCGTGAACGAAGTGGACCTTAATGCTGTATTAGCCAGCCCAAATACATTAACCAAATCCTATATTGACGGCTTGGAAGGCACCTTAAAAGGGTTTCATACGATCGAATTTTTGCTATTTGGTACCTCTGGAAACAAGGCCATTAGTGATTTTAATAACCGCCAGTTTGAATACCTACGTGCTTGCGCCGAAAGTTTAAAAGGAGCAACCGCCCAATTATACCATGCTTGGCAACCAGCCGGAGAAAACTTCGGTCAAACCGTCCGGGAAGCGGGAAAAAATGGCAATACGGTTTACCTCTCGCAAAAATCGGCCTTGCAAGAATTTATTGATGGTCTAATTACGATTACCGATGAAGTGGCCAATGGAAAAATAAATGACCCTCTTACGAATGCCGATGTAACACTGGAAGAGAGTCGGTTTAGCGCCAATTCTAAAGCAGACTTTGCAGACAATATCCGGAGCGTATCCCATATCTATAATGGTGGTTTGAACAATGTAGCTGCCGGTATCAGTTTATCCGATTTGGTAAAAACCCGTGATGCAGCATTAGATGCTAAAATCAAACAACAAATCGCCGAGGCCATTGCCGCAATCGAGGCCATTCCAGGATCATTCACCACTGCTATCTTTCAGCAGAAAAGTGCCGTACAACTTGCCCAAACCAAGGTTCGCGATCTTCAACTGACCTTAGAGGCCGCCCTTAAACCCTTGTTTGACACCTTCTAACGCTTGACACAACCCCGATGACCCTCAAAGAAATAACCCATGACCTGCATCGAGCCGCTGAACGGACTGTTTTTTCGCGCCTCTTGGTGAGCGGCAAAATTACGCCACAGCAATATGCACAATATTTGTATCAGATGGCCTTGGTTTATAGCGCCATCGAAACGGGTGCAAGAGAAGTTGGTTTTATGCAACAATTATCCGGATTAGACCGGAGTAGCCATATCTACCACGATTTCGTTGAACTGGCCGAGGATCAACAAGAAGCCTTTATCTTTTTGCCCGCAACGCTGGCGTATCACCACTATTTGATGCAGTTAATGAGCGATGACCACAGGAGGCACCTGATTCGTGCACACGTATATTGTCGTCATATGGGCGATTTATTTGGTGGCCAGATTATCGCCAAGCGTGTCCCTGGTTCCGGAAAGTTTTATCAGTTTGCGCAACCAGAAGCCCTTCGCGGCCAAATACGCGCCTTGCTCACACCAGATTTAGGCGAGGAGGCTAAGGTTGCATTTGAATGGACTATACGAATCATGCAAGACCTGAGTGCATTTTTGGGGATTACAGAACCGCAGAAAGAAGCAAACCATGGTAACACGCGCCCTGTATGACCTTAACACACTTTTCACATGAGTACGACAGCCCATTTAATACGCATTATAAAGGATATCCAAAATGATGTGGCGATTGATTAAAAAGCTTCCAACCCTTTTGGTACTCGCTGGCTGGATGGGATGCGACTTCCTCTCCCCCGAAGGGACGGCAAGTGATTGGGCCAATTTAGGGGGGCTCACGTCTGCAGATGCGGTATTCTCCAATGCTTTCCAATTGCCCGCAGGCAACCTAAATCCGGCAGAAGTGGAGGAACACCGTTTGTCAGATGTGGCCTTCGAGTCCATTTTTGTGACGGCTCCCGCTACGGTGAATAGCGGCCTGGGGCCTATTTATAACCAAAATGCCTGCTCATCGTGCCACAACAAAAACGGGCGTGCAGCATTCCCAACAGGCGAGGACCTAGGCGGGCTATTGTTTCGATTAAGTTTGGACGGAACAGGCCCTGTGGGTGAACCGAGAGAAGTACCAGGGTTTGGTGGCCAATTACAGACAAAATCTGTTTTCGGGAACGTTCGCGAAGGTAACGTACAAATTGGATTTACCGAAATCGTAGGTCAGTTCCCGGATGGAGAAACCTACCGCTTGCGGAAACCTTCTTACACCCTTACCCAACCCTATGCACTGATGCCTTCGCATGTTCGAATATCTCCCAGAATTGCACCGCCCATCATTGGTTTAGGGTTGTTAGAAGCTATTTCGGAAGCCGATATTCTGCGGAATGCGGATGAAAAAGATATTGATAAAGACGGTATCTCAGGACGCCCCAATTATGTTTGGAGTATAGAAAATGGACAATCCATGCTCGGACGATTTGGTTGGAAGGCCAACCAGCCCACACTCCGGCAACAAAATGCTGCCGCATACCGCGATGATATGGGCATTACTTCCCCGTTGTACCGTACCGAGTCGTTCTCGGACCAGCCCCAGCATGATGGTCGTGCTGATGATCCGGAAATAAATGAACGGATCCTTTATTTGACCACCTATTACACCCAGTCTCTCGCAGTTCCTTCTGCAAGAAACCAAGAAGATTCCGAGATTCAAAATGGGCGCCGTTTGTTTTTCAAGGTCGGATGCGAGCACTGTCATAAATCAAGTTTTACCACTGCTCGCCAAGCACCGTTTGCGTTTCTTGCCAATCAAAAAATACGGCCCTATACAGACCTATTGTTGCACGACATGGGGGAAGATCTGGCCGATCATCGCCCGGATTTCTTGGCCACCGGACGCGAATGGCGAACGCCGCCACTGTGGGGAATCGGACTTACGCAAGTGGTGAGTGGTCATACCCATTTTTTGCATGATGGACGTGCGCGAAACCTTCAGGAAGCGATTCTTTGGCATGGAGGTGAGGCCGAAGCAACGGTTATGCGGTATAAGCAACTCCATAAAAAAGAACGGGATCTGATCCTTAAATTCCTAAATTCTTTATAGGACACCCACGGAGGGTTAGCCCGTCACCTCAATTTGAACCTCCTGAATGTGTCCACGGGAATCACTGGTCGCCAAGAAATGTAGGGTCTCGGCGATTCGGTGCGGGTCTATCCATGTTTTGGGGTCTGTTCGGGGCATGGCCACACGGTTACCGGGTGTATCTATGGCCCCCATCGGAAAAATCGTACTTACCCGAATCCCAGACGGTTTCAACTCTTGGGCAAGCGAACGCAAATAAAGCCATACAGCAGCTTTCGAGGCACTATAGAGGGCCATTCCGGCCCCACCATGCAGGCCCGCACCCGCCGATACCCCCGCAATGAAACCGGACTTTCGTTCCAGCATATATGGAAGCACCGCCGTAACCGTATTAAAAAGGGTGTGGAAATTTATCGCCATTAAATATTGCACATCCTCTGGTGTGGCCTCTTCCGCTATTTGCATCGAAAAGCCGCCTGCAAGATTGAGAACGGCATCCGGTGGGTGTGGTAAAGCCGAAACAGCCGCTTGTACTGCGGCAAAATTGGTAAGGTCAACCGACTGGGTGTGTGCCATCGGGAAATTGGTTTTGAGCCGCTCATCCGAAACATCAAACAAGAACAGTTCCCAGCCATGTGCGGCAAAAACTTGGCTCACTACCGTTCCCAAGGCGCCAGCAGCGCCTGTAATCAAGGCATAATGTGACATCAGTGTATGAATTAAAGGATTAAAACAGCCATTTATTCAGGACAGCCCAAGTCGTTGAAGCCCCGCTAATAGTACCTCGGCCAGCCACGTTTCGTATGACAGACCCATCAGTTCCGCAAGAATGGCAAAAGAACCATCCGGCGCAAACGTGGGCAACGTATTCACTTCCAGAAACCAAGATTTTCCGGTATGGTCCACCCGAAAATCCACCCGTGCAAAGTCTTTAGCCTCTATTGTTTCGTATGCTCGGATGGCCAAGTCCTGCAATCTTTGTTCCAACTCTGGTGTGAGGAGGCCTGGAAGTTGATACGCCCAATTGGTTTGAGGAACACCTTTTCGTTCCAGAACGTGTAGCCCAATACCAGTTTCTTTCTCAACCGCCCGCTGGAGTACCGGAAGTGCCTTGGCGGGGTGATTACCTACAACCGCAACAGTAAACTCAGCACCGGAAATAAATGGCTCTATCAACGCATCTTGACGATAAAGCGTGTGAATCCGATCCACTTCAGTACGCAATTGCACGGTATTAAAAACCTTTGAAGAGGGTAAAATCCCTTTTGCCGTACCTTCATATCGTGGTTTAACAAAAAGCGGAAAAGCCTCCGCTAAAATATCTGGCAATTTATCAGTGCCATAACGGACTACCCAGTGTGGTGGGCAGGGCACCTCTGCCAATGCCACCAATTCTTTTGTCCAGACCTTATCTACCGAAAGCGAAAGTGTGAGAGCATCCGAGCCAAGATGAGGAATGCCGGCCAGTTCAAACAACACGGGCGCATAGGCTTCGCGATTCCGGGTACGTCCAATTTCGGCAATACTCATCGCCACGTCCAAACGCAAAGAAGACATTTGTCCAAGAAAATGCCGTACAGGGCCGATTCGTATGACTTCATGCCCCAGTATCCTGAATGCCGCTTCGAGGGCAGCAACGGTTCCCTCCGGCTCCAATTCGGCATCGGCGTCCTCTGGATCATCCGGCTGCCAATCAAAGTGCTCGAACAAATCATACACTAGTCCTACACGCACCGATATACCCCTTAGATTAGAAACTGGAACAAATCCGGTTTTTCGTTTAGATACTCATAGACAAAACCTTGGGCTTCCATTCGGGCCACCAATGGCGCAAAATCTTCGGCCCGTTGAAGTTCCAATCCCACAATGGCTGGGCCTTGTTCACGGTCTGTTTTTTTCTGGTACTGAAAGTGGGTGATATCATCATTCGGCCCCAATACATTGCTTACAAACTTGCGCAACGCACCAGACCGTTGGGGAAACCGGATGATAAAGTAGTGCTTTAGTTTTTCGTATAACAAAGACCGCTCCCGTATTTCTTCGGTCCGGGTGATGTCGTTATTGGAACCAGAGATCACACACACCACGTTTTTACCGTTAATCTGGTCGCGATATGCTGGATGACCCAACGCAGTCACCGAGAGTGCACCAGCAGGCTCCACCACCATGCCTTCTTCGTCATACAACTTAAGAATGGTGGTACAGACAGCCCCTTCGTCCACCACAATCATGTCATCAAGCAAGTGTCTGCACAAATCGAATGCCTTGTCTCCCACATGTTTTACCGCTGCCCCATCTACAAATTTATCAATGTGGGCCAAGGTCACATTTTCACCTTTTTCCAGCGAAACCTTCATTGCAGGAGCCCCTGCGGCTTCTACCCCAATAATTTTAGTGTCTTCACTCAGGTTTTTAAAGACTGCCAAAATTCCCGCAAGCAAGCCACCGCCGCCCACTGGTACAAACAAATAATCTATACGATCTGCGCTGTCTTTCAGGATTTCCAAACCCACCGTTCCCTGCCCTTCGATCACTTTTTCATCATCAAAAGGGTGAATAAAGGGCACTTGTTCCACTTCACTATAGGCCATGGCCGCATTATAGGCATCATCAAAGGTGTCACCCGTTAGGATGACTTCCACAAACGCCTTCCCGAACAATTTTACCTGTCGCACCTTTTGCTTGGGCGTTGGGGTTGGCATAAATATTTTCCCTTGAATCCCCATTTTTTGGCACGAGTAGGCCACCCCTTGTGCATGGTTTCCCGCACTGGCGCAAACCACCCCTTTGGCAAGGGATTCTTTGTCTAATGTGCTAATTTTGTTGTAGGCACCACGCAGTTTATAGGAACGCACCACCTGTAGGTCTTCCCTTTTCAGCCAAATATTAGCGGCCATCTGTTGGGAAAGATTTACGCTGATCGTTAGCGGGGTATGCGTTACAACATGTCTAAGGCGTAAATACGCCCGTTCAATATCGGTTACGGAGGGGATATAGATGGACTCAGCAAGGGCAATCATAAAACACGTATTCAAAAAAGTTCAGAGCAAATACAAGGTTTCTGGCGGTATCGGAATCAGATATTCAGGCGAAAGCGCCTCCAAGTGTACACTATACATGCCCGTTCCCCTAAAATCTACGATCACAAACTTATCTTCTTGTTTGATCACCTCGCCGATACCATAAAAGGAGGGCATTGGCCCATAATAAACCAGCTGACCGGGCGATAAGGCAGCACTCCGTGCCCGCAAATAAAAGGGCGGAACGGGTTTTAAAAGGTCTAAGCGGTATATAGATGCTTTTGGTCTCGTTTCCAAGGCTTTCTTTTTCGCTGATGGAGAAATTTTAGTTTACAACGCACAAAAAGTATAAAGTTGTTAAAAACAAATACCTTTTCCAAATAAATTTACATCTGTCGTTTCAAACTTACCGATAAGAATCCTTATATTATCAGTTACACCTTACACATCTCTCCCCCAAGGTTGTAAACCCTTTCAGTATTCATCGCTTTGATCCGGGATCCCACCATTTCCCTGATCACTCAAACCGTATATGGTTATGCAATTACAGAGCAAAATCGTGGATAGGCAAGTTGGTCGCAACGCAGAGTTGTTCGCTCAATCCATTGCCAAATTAGACACCAAAGAACGAAGATACCCGTATTTGCGTATTCTGATCAGTATTATGGAGCAGGCGCATCCGGAGTGGAACCAAGCGCCGCACAAAGACTATCAGGTTGCGCACATCATCCACGTGATGAGTCAGGGCGCTTTAGACTCCGACGAGATCGCACAGGTGGTACGTGTTCGGGACGAAGAACGCGGTATCTTCTACGATTGATCTTCCCCCTTTATCCAACTGTTTCGGGGCGATTCCATGCTAAATGGTGTCGCCTTTTTTTAAGGCTTTACCCTTTCCGGATGAGCCGCCACAAACCGTTCCCAACTCTTTATCTGACCATTAGACCCAGAATGTGCCCTGCTTGCATGGCAGACCGCCACGCCAAGTGCATCCGAAGCATCAAAACCCTTATCGTCTTCTACTTTCAGAAGAGACTTTATCATAAACCAAACCTGCTCTTTGGCGGCATTCCCATTGCCTGTCACCGATTTTTTCACCTCCTTAGGGGTATATTGCACCACCGGAATGCCTGCATTTAAAGCCGCCAACACCGCCGCTGCTTGTGCCCTGCCCAACTTAAGCATAGATTGGGCATTTTGGCCATAGACCGGCATCTCGATGGCACATACAGTTGGTCCAGTTCGCCGAATTACCGCCTCAATCCGATCATAGATGGTTTTAAGGCGATCGAAGTGCTCCTCCTGCTTTTCTAATTGCAAGAAACCATATTCCAGAACCGTTTCGGTGCGTCCTTCTACCCGAATAACGCCATATCCAGTAAAGTTACTGCCCGGGTCAATGCCAAGAATGATCAACGGTAACGAGGGTTTAAGGATAATGACATGCGCTACGGCTGGTTCACAATCGCCGAAGCTGCAAGTCCGATTAAGGCTTCGCCCGACACACGGAACGTGGTCCATTCATCCATAGGTATGGCCCCCATTTTCCGGTAAAAAGAGATGGCAGGCTGATTCCAATCCAAGACCGACCATTCCAGTCGCCCACACTTCCGCTTCACAGCCAACGCCGCCAAATAGCGTAAGAGGGCCTCGCCATAGCCTTTTCCACGATGAGAAGGCTGAATAAACAAGTCTTCCAGAAAAATACCCGGTCGAGCCAAAAACGTGGAGTAATTTAAAAAAAACAAGGCAAAACCAACGGGCGTTTGTTGTTCAAGCGCCATAACCACTTCGGCAGCGGGATGGTCTCCAAACAGGGTTTCTTGCAACCGCGCCTCTGTTGCCACCACTTCGTGGGCAAGTTTTTCGTATTCGGCCAGTTCCTGAATAAACCGGAGGATTACAGGGACATCCTGTATGTGTGCAAACCGAATGCTAAAATTGGATTCCGTATTCATGACTCACCCCAAGGCTTCTAAGGTTTCATCATCCAATTCGAGGGTGTGATAAACTGCCTGCACATCATCGTTTTCCTCGAGCATATCTATGAGTTTCAACACCTTCGTTACTTCTTCCGGCTTCAACTTATTGGTCGTAGTTGGGATCCGTTCCAGGTTTGCTTCTGCTGGTTTAATTCCAGCCTGAGAAAGGGCTTGTTGCACCGCACCAAATGCCTCTACGGGTGTAGAAATGGTATAGCTTTCGGCATCCTCCTCCAAGTCGTCGGCACCGGCATCTACCACCAATTCGAACAATGCATCGTAGTCTATTGCAGTCAAAGGCACTTCAATCACCCCTTTATGATCAAACAGATAGCCAACCGAGCCTGTGGTTCCCATATTGCCACCATGTTTGCTAAAAGCATGACGAACATCGGCCACCGTTCTGACGGGGTTATCGGTAAGTGTTTCGACAAAAACGGCAATACCAAAGGGCGCATACCCTTCGTAGTTCAGTTCCTCATAGTCGGCTCCGGCAATTTCGCCTGTCCCCCGTTTTATGGCCCGTTGCATATTGTCTTTGGGCATATTTTCGGCACGTGCACGCTCCAAGGCTGCCGCCAATTTCGCATTCATGCCCGCATCTCCGCCTCCGTCTCTTGCCGCCACCATAATCTCGCGGGTAATCCGTTGCCATACCTTGGAACGTTTCCCATCGGCTACTGCTTTGATGCGTTTTACTTTAGACCACTTATTATGTCCTGCCATATCGAATGTGCTTTCAAAGTTCTAATAAAAAACGGAATTTTCAATTTAAGACAAATATGACGACATTCTTGTAAAAAACACTTCAATCCCTATGGTCAAAACAAGGTGTTTCAAAGATTCTCAAGGGCTTAATTTACCAAAAAGCCCTTTCCTTTTGTATCTTTCCAAAAAACATCCTCAAATACAGACACATGAAATACTTTTCTACACTCCTTTTGTTGTATGCTTTGGGCTTCTCGGCTTGTTCTGGCACCAAAACGACAGAGACCTCATCCCCCTTGTTTAAGCCTACGCCAGTAGTAGAATTGACATGCGATGGGATTCGGGTTGCACATTTAAATACCGAATTTTTATTTGATGGGACGGGCGATGAAGGCGGTGCTGATTTTGACTGGAAGGGCGATCCCACTAAGGCAGCAGCACACCGAAAAAAGGTGGGAGAGGTACTTAAAAGCCTAAATGCCGATGTGATTCACCTAGCCGAGGTAGAAAATGCCGAGGTTTTAGAGGCTCTTATTGCAGAATCCATGCCCGAAAAAGGGTACAAAGTCTATTTTGTACAAGGGGAAGACTCCTTCTTAGGACAAGACGTAGCCGTTATTAGCCGGATTCCCATCACCGAAACAGGCCGATCTAACGACCGAGTGAAGGTGGGTGATACAGATCGTGTATATGGCGTTTCAAAAAACCTGTATGCCCGTTTTACGATTGGCGATCAACCGGTCACTCTTATTGGACTGCATTTTCTGGCTCAACCAGACAATATCGAGCGTAAACCTCAACGCGAAGCCCAAGCAGAGGTTATCCGAAGAATAGCAGAGCGCGAGACCAAAATGGGCCGGGCTGTTATTGTAACGGGAGATTTTAACGATTTTGACGATATGGTCTTAGACCGTAACGGTAACCGTCCTATTAGCAATGTGATGCAGACCATAAAAGCCGTTGGCAGAGCCACTACGGATGACGACTTGCACAATATTATGGCAGATGTACCGCAAGTCTTACGCTTCACCTCGCTTTGGGACAAAAACCAAGACAATATTGCAACGGTAAACGAACTGAGTGCTATTGACCATCTGCTGGTCTCTAAGTCACTTTATGGTCGGCTACGGAGTATTGGGTTTATTCATTCGTATAATCCTTTGGAGGTAACCGACCACTTTCCGGTAACGGCATGCTTTTCCAAATAAAACAGCCACACAGATTTAGGCAATTCGTCGGTTATCACATAAAAAAATCCCTCGACACGGCTTCGCGAAGAGGGTTTTTTTGTCTTTACACCCTTTGTTTAACCGTAGCCTATCCGCACGGCGGGTGATGGGCTTCCTTTTTGGCGCGGGCTTAATTAACATGCGCTCAATGCACCGTCATAGGGTATTGTTTTTGACCAGCCCTGCAGCAGTCAAACCTATTTCAATTCTTTTGCAGGTGTTACTTTGCGGATACGCCACTCGCCCTGATCTACCCTGCGAAAATTGAGGTAGAAACCATCTTCATTGTCTTCATTATAGTGAATACCAAAGAAAATAACTGGATCAATCGCCTCGGTAAAATCCATATTTTCATTGGGCATTGCCTCGAACGTACCTGTCTGGGCAAAAAACCGGACCAGTTTTAAGAATACAGGCTGGGTCACATTAGTGTCGCAATCATCTCCAAAGAGGCATGTAAACTTATTGTAGTTAGACGACTTCAAGACGGGCAACAATTGGGCTTCCATCCAGGCCATAAATTGTTCATATTCTTGCAAAGCCTCATTGTTTTGATCACCTTCTGTGGTTACCTCGTCGGCCAATTCGTCTAGTTCGCCATCCAGCACGGCAGCATACGACTGGAAGGCCGGCGCATCCATAATCATTTCTATTTTCCAAGCGTCCTCTCCTTCGCCCTCCCGATCAAACACAAAAAAGATACCCTCGGTATTGAGGTCTTCACCCACATAAAGAACGGGGTATAGTTTTTTGGAAAACTCAAAACTGCCAAAAGGTGCCCGTGGGGTTTGTTCTGTTTTTCCTGCTGTGTACCAAATTTTGGCTTTATTCAGCATTGCTTGGGTAAATGTCGTCTGTCCTGCCACCGAAACCCCTAGACCTTCCCGTATTCTTTGAGAAAATTGTGCCTTTACCAAAGCCATTGAACCCGCCTTGAGTGCAGGGCCAAAGGTTTTTTCAACGAATTGAACAAAGTCGTCGTAGCGGATTTGATTCGTCATGGGGTTGCTATCCGAATACACGTCCTCTTCAGAGGGATTGTTTTCAGGGTCGTCAATGAAGAGGTGTTTCGCTTCAATCACAATTTGAGGTGTTTTACAAATATCCACCTCCCCAAAGAGGTACAGGTCTTTGTCGGCGTCGGTGGCCGAGACATTAAAGACCATAGGGTCTCCGGCACCGAATGTATTGCAGTGTGGCAAGGTAAACGTCTCTCCAGGCTTTAGGGCTTTTTTGTTATTGTAGGCATCCAATAAATTTCCCGTCGAATGGTCTTCATAGTTCATTTGAACTTCCACCAGTACGAATTCGGTACCGTTTTTGATTTTCATTTTCTGGGCTAAGACCAGTGCAGGCAAAAGCAAGCAGCATAAAAATAGTTTTTTCATAAAAAAAGGATTAAATGATGGTAGTTAGGCTTACTTAAAACGAGTTACTATTACTTGCAAACCAAGCAATATACAAGCCAAAAACATTTATAAAGTTGCCTATATAATTAGATTAAAAGGATATTCTCCCATTATATAGAACCGAGCACAATAATGATTTTTGTTGGACGTCAGAACGATTGGGTTGTGAGATGGGTATCCGACTACAATGTATCTGACAAACACTACAGGATCGGTATTCTGTTACTTTAGCCTGAACTCAGATAAACGGAAGTTGGGCAAAGAAAAAGATCATGTACAAAAAAATCCCTTCCGACCCATGCGCCGAAAGGGAAAAAGCCAACAACCCGCCCTATTTATCGGATAGCCAACTCGGTGGCGTTGTCAAAAAAGTGTTGTTTGGTCAGGTCGAATACGAGATGAATCGCAGCACCTACATCGGGCAATTCTTGCGGATCTATCCGAGCAACGATGGTACCATCCACGCAACCTGCATAAATAAAGGTTTCGTTGCCCATGGGTTCTTCCACCTCCAAGATCATTTCGCCCGCCAGTGCGGTTTCATTTTCCGTTAGAATGCGGTTTTGCACATAAATATCTTCTGGGCGAATGCCTAATGTAACGGCTTTGCCAATATAGCCCGATAAGGCGGTTTCGTGGGTACGACCAACGGGCAGGTGTAATGCTTCTTTTTCAGACCGAAAAACGAGGCCATTTTGGCGTTCGATGGTTCCCGAAATAAAATTCATGGCAGGCGAACCTATAAAACCCGCCACAAACTTATTCGCTGGTTGATTGTAGAGGTTAAGTGGTGTATCTAATTGCATAATGTGTCCATCCTTCATCACCACGATACGGTTTCCCATCGTCATGGCTTCTACCTGATCATGCGTCACATAGACCATTGTTGTCCCTAATTGGCGGTGCAGTTTAGATATCTCCGCCCGCATTTGTACCCGTAACTTGGCATCTAAGTTTGAAAGGGGTTCATCAAACAAAAAGACTTTGGGTTTACGAACAATGGCCCGGCCTACCGCCACCCGCTGGCGCTGCCCCCCAGAAAGTTCTTTCGGTTTGCGGTCTAACATACTCTCAATGCCCAAAATCTTAGCCGCATTCTGCACACGCTCATGGATTTCTGCTTTATCGAACTTTCGCAGTTTCAACCCAAAAGCCATGTTATCATAGACGGTCATGTGGGGATACAGCGCATAGTTTTGAAATACCATCGCAATATCACGGTCTTTAGGCGCAATGTCGTTTACGACCGTATTCCCGATGCGCAAAGTTCCGGAAGAAATGGTTTCGAGGCCTGCAATCATTCTGAGCGTGGTACTTTTCCCACAACCGGATGGGCCAACCAGAACCATAAACTCACCGTCTTCGATGGTGAAATTTGCTCCGTGAACGGCCACATACCCATTCTCGTATTGCTTCTTTATATCTTGAAGTTCAACGCGCGCCATAAGACTTGATTTAAAGTTTGTGGATGTTTATGTTGCTTCAAATTACGCTTAACAAAAGCGATTTCAAACAAGGTATTTCGACAAGTTTATATTATATTCTATCCGGAAGCGGTTCCAGCACTAAACTACGGGGAAGTCATGTCTATCGGTAAAGTCACCATCTACGAGGTTGCACAACATGCGGGGGTTGCAATCTCCACGGTTTCACGTGTTTTAAACAATTCGCCCGAAGTTTCTCAAGCAACCCGTCAGAAGGTAATGGCCAGTATCGAGATTTTAGGGTTCCGCCCACACCGAATGGCCAAAATGCTCGCCCAACAAAACTCCCAAACCATCTCGGTGGCCACCCCTTCCTTTACGGCTTTGTTTTATAACGAGATGCTCAAAGGCGTAAAAGACACCATTCGGGAAAATGGATTTGACCTTTTGCTCACCGACCTCAGTTCGCAAAATCCACACGAAACACTTACCCGATTTTTTCAACGTGGTTCGGTGGATGCTTTGCTTTTGGCACTACCTGGATTGGATGAAAAGTTGTTGTACGAAGTGCGTTTACTCAATGCTCCGGTGGTCTTAATTGGTACGCGCAGCGATGAATTTGACAGCTTTTACTGGGACGACACAGCTGGCGCCGCAATGGCGGTTCAGCATTTGGTGGAACAAGGACACACCCGGATTGGGATGTTGGCCCCCCATGAATGGAGCGAAGACGCCGCCCCGCGTGCTGACGGCTACCGAAGGGCGTTATTAAATGCTGGATTGCCCTTCGACCCGCTGCTGATTCAGGAAGGCATCACCATCAAACATGCCGGACACAGCGAAGAAGCGGGCTATGAAGCCATTCAGGCCCTGATAAAAAATGCCCCGGATGTTACGGCAATTTTTGCTGCCAGCGATGTATTGGCCATAGGAGCGTTGGCCGCTCTACGTGAAATGGGAAAACGGGTTCCGGAAGACATGGCTGTAATCGGATACGACGACCTTAAGATCAGTCGGTTTCTGGGACTTTCGAGCATCAACCAAAAGATGTTCCAAGTGGGGTTAGAAGCAGCGACACAAGTTATGCGACGGATCAATGATCCCAAATTGCCTTCTATCCAACGAAAAATCGAACCGGAACTACAAATCCGGATGACGACACGTAGCAAATAATGGGACCAACTTCTGCTGGCGCTGCATTCGACCAAGTCTATTTTCAGGAGAAATCGGTACATTTCTTGGCGGGTGTGGACGAGGCAGGGCGTGGATGTTTGGCTGGCTCGGTTGTGGCAGCGGCGGTGATGTTGCCACCCAATCTGGTGCTTCCCGATGTTGCGGATAGCAAAAAACTCACGGCCACTCAGCGGGAAAAGGCATATGACACCATCCTGCAACAGGCTATTTCTGTTGGAATTGGGGTTTGTTCTGCCGCCGAGATTGACCAATTGAACATCCTTTGGGCCGCCATGGAGGCGATGAAAAGGGCGGTACAAAACCTTGATCCCGCACCAGATCTTCTACTCATTGACGGAAACCGGATTTACCCAAATTGCCCCTTTCGTGCCGAGGCATTAGTGAAAGGGGATGCCCGTAGCCAGTGCATCGGCGCGTCTTCGATCGTCGCCAAAGTGACCCGTGACCGCATGATGCACGATCTACACAAAGCCTACCCCAATTTTGGCTTTGACCGCCACAAAGGTTATCCCACCCAAGCCCATTACGCCGCACTGGCCCTTCATGGCCCTACGCCCGAACACCGCCGTTCCTTCCGGCTTTCTCCCACCACAAGCACCCAAATGCACCTCTGGTTGACTTAAATCACCCTAAAGAATCCTCATAAACCAACCATAAGGCGTGGGTTCCGAGGTGGGCGTATCCCATATCTGCGAGGCGCTGGTATTGTTGGCGCGCCAGACGCAAAGCGGGCAATTCGAGTCCGCGTTTTTCGGCCTCGTGCAGGGCAATGTCCATATCCTTGATGAAATGGGCCACAAAGAAGCCCGGATTCAGGTCGCCTTTTAGGACGCGGGGCATCAGGTTTTGGAGCGTCCACGAGGTGGCTGCACCGGAACCAACCGAGGTCAACATTTTTTCGGGGTCTAAATCAGCGGATTTGGCATAAGCCAAGGCTTCCATCACACTCATCATCATGCCTGCAATGGTGATTTGGTTACACATTTTAGCGTGTTGCCCGGCTCCATCGGGGCCATGATGTAAGATATTCTGACCTAATAAATTAAGGAGCGGCCATGCGGTCTTGAAGGCTTCCTCCGCGCCACCACACATGATAGAGAGTCGCGCCTCGCGTGCGCCAGTATCGCCGCCAGAAACAGGCGCATCCAAGGTCGAGATGCCTTTTTCGCGGGCTTTTCCGGCAATTTTACGGGCTAAGTCGGGCGAGGAAGTCGTAAAATCCACCAAGAGTTGCGCAGGACTTCCATTCGCTATCAGGCCATTTTCACCCAAATAGATGTCTTCCACATCGGTCGGAAACCCCAGCATGGTGGCTATAACTTGTGCATGTTGTGCTATATCGGCAACCGATTGGGCTTCTTTGGCTCCCATTTCTAATAAGGACACCAATTTTTCTCGTGTTCGGTTATAGACCCAGACTTCGTATCCGGCCTTTAGCCAATGCCCAGCCATGCTTTTGCCCATGACTCCGGTTCCGATGAACCCCAAGATTGGTTGATTCTTTTCCATCAAAATTATTGAACGTGTTAAAGGGTTGTTGACCTAATATACCTCTTGTAACCTAAAAAAACCGGAGCAACCTAAAAAGACTGCTCCGTTCATCAAGAACTGTTGTTATACAATTTAAAGCCGGATGGTTGCTCCAATGATGTTTGTACTGCCCAAATCGCCGCGATCCGCAAAGGCATAATCCGCCCCAATTTTCCCCCCCAACAATAAGCCAAAACCGAGCCGCATATTGCCTTGTCCTCGGTTTGCATCGGGCAAAAAGAGGTTACTCATCCCCGCACGGAGGAAAAATATTTCTCGGAAGGCGTACTCTGCACCCACATTCACCGAGCGTTCGTTGTTGTTCGGGTAGAGGGCATTTGTTGTAATCATCAGGCGGCTATTGGCGGTTTTTACGGCATTATAATGCACACCAATTCGGAAGAGGAGGGGCAAATCCCACGATTTTACGGCCAGATTCCCCAATAAGCCATCGTTGTCTCCGGCTCCGAGAGGGTCTAAGTCCACGCGGGTATTGGTATTATCGCCCGCAAGTTTCATTTGCCCACCAAAGTTGGAGATGGCGAAACCGAGGTTCAGGTTTTTAAGGGGCGTTTGGTACTGCACCCCCAAATCCAAGGCCATGGTTTTGGCAGACATTCGCCAGAGGCGCGAATTGATGAACTTTGCGGTTCCCCCAATCGAGAAGTTATCTGTAAGGGCTTTGGCATAACTCAGCCCAATGCTCAAGTCTTGCACATTAAACGTTTCTCCGGTTCCACCTTCGTATTCCAGCGTTCGGACTTGCATCTCGCCCGATCCCATGGCATACATACTTACGCCAATGGCTCCCGCGTTGCCGAGGTTCACCCCACCAGCGGCATATTGGAGTTGGGTTCCGGCAAACCACGTGGTGTGTTGAAATCCTACTTCCACATTTTTCATTTTGGTAATCCCTGCCGGATTCCAATAGAGCGCGGTGATGTCATTGACGGCCGATACGCTAGCCTCGCCAAGGGCTACGTTCCGTGCACCCACCCCAATTTCCAGAAAAGGTACCGAGGTTGTAGCGACCTTAGATTGTGCCCTTGTCCCAATCGGCAGACACAAGACCATCACCACAAGGTAAACAAGTTTTTTCATGATCCTATCCTTATTGAACGGCAAACGGTTTGGTTTACCGGACACGGTTACAGGTTAGTTTACAATGGCGAATTTGCCAGTTTTCTCTCCAACTCCCTCCGCCTTCACCAAGTAGAAATACAGGCCATACGAGACTTCGAGGCCGTCTTTCGTCTGCAAATCCCATGTGGCTGTTCCGTTTGCTCCTTCAATCTCGCGCACAAAAACCCCACTTGCTGTGAAAATCCGAACGGTGGACTTGGCGGGCAGGTTTCGGAAGAAGAGTTTTCGCTCGCCACGGCCAGAGAGGAACGGACGCGTCTCGGCGGTATTGCCCACCACGTAGGGATTGGGAACCACATACACCTTGTCTAAGAGCGAGGCATCGGGATTGGCAACTTGCTTGGTAGCGGTTGAACCAAAGGAGAATCGGTCGTTTTTTCCGAAAGGAACCTGCGTACGCAGGTAATACTTATCTCCCGATTGTGGCAAAACAGTTTGCGTTGTCGGAAGTGGTTTGCCTTCGGCATCGGTTGGTTGTAAAAAACGAATCGTCCAAGCGCGGGTATAGCGGGTATCGGTTGGTTTATCTTTGAAAAGCAAGCCAATCGCCTCGCCCACATCTATGCGCCCATTGGCGGTTTCGGTTGGTTCAGCAAACATAAAATCTAAACTTTTCTTTGTAACAGCATCATAAACCTTGAAATACGTATCCACTGTTCGGGTAGCATTTACCGAGAACCAAGCGGTGTCTGCAACGGCCTGCGTAAATTCAATAACGGCATTTATAGGCCAAATAGGTGCGGTAGGATACGCGGTAGAAGCTGTTGCCTCCACTTCGGTTTTTAGGTTCGATTTTACATTGGCCTCCCATCCAGACGTTTTTTTGGTATCCGACTCGGTGGGATACGCATTCTCGAACTGCAACAGAATGCCATCGGCCAAGAGTTCGTGCGTCCATGTTGTTCTGGCTGTGCCATCTGCGGTAGTAGGGACAGGAACTTTATCCGCCAAAATGCGGCCATCGGACGTTCGGACGCTAAATGTAGCCGTGTTATATTCTACGGTAGGACGGTTGGTGAGGGGTTTTGTATCGAAGGTGATATTATAGGTCGCATCTTTCAGAATTTCTCCGGAAAGTGCCACCGCCCTCACCTGAGCCGTAGAGAAGCCCACCGCCTTTTTAACCCAATCCCCGGCTTCGGTCTGGAGTTTGCCTATTTCGAGATCGGAAGCGGGTTTATTGGGGGTGACGGATACGGTATTTCGGTCGTATTTGGTAACTACGCCATTGGTGAGCGTAATGCTGGCTGGCGACTCGGAGGGCGAAATCGGGAACAGGTCTTCTATCTCCGAGATGCCACGCTTAAAATAATCGGTGGCATACCCGGCATCATAGGCAATAACGGCGTAATAATACGTGCGGCCATTCACCACATCCCGATCTACGAAGGAATGCTGAAGGCCATTATCATCGCCCATATGGTAATGAATGCCATTCGGTAAACCAATTTCTTCCCCAAACTGTAATGGATGAGGCCCCACCAAGCCGTTCACTTTGTCAAATTGGGCCATAGAGCGCTTATAGACCGCATTTCCGAAGGCATCGGTCACTTCTTTGGCATCCCGAAATTGTGGATCGGTGGATTTTATAATTCGGTATCCCTCGAAATCTTGGCCATAGATAGGATCACGGGAGAACTCCGAGAGGTCGTCCCACAGCAACGTTACTTGTTTGTCTCCTGCTACCGCACGCAGTTCGGGTTGCCTTGGTGGACGTGCAAAGCGGTAATCGGCATCATAAATCCGTTGGGCCACTTGTGCCGTCCGGTAGAGGGCATCTCGGTTGGCTCCCCAGAGGAAAGCCGTAGAGAAACGTTCGGTTCGGTTCACGGGCAAGGCAAACGGCCCAGAGGCAAAAATCCAGATTTGGTTAACAGCCTGTTGGGGCACATCAAAGAAACCCGGTTGCATTCGTGGCCACATCGCCTCTTCCTCCTTGATGTCCACCGTTCCGAAAAGCGGAGCATAAAAAGATGTCAGTCCAATCTGGTCGGATTCATCCTTGTCCAGTCGTCCAAAATTCGGCTCGCCCTGATCCGGTTTTTTGTTACCTTCCGTACCGTCTGGGTCTGGGCCAGGATACCCTTCTTCCCCAGGGCCAATACCATCGGTTCCCTTATCGTCTATTTTGGCATTCCAGTCGCAGTCTTCATCACCCGACCAATGTTCGCGGGGTTGGCCATAGATGCCACACGAAGACACCACCAATGATCCGGCCCCATTATCACGGGACTCATCCACCAGGCCGTCGCCGTCGTTGTC
Organism: Bacteroidetes Order II. bacterium; assembly: GCA_016788705.1. NCBI lineage: Bacteria > Pseudomonadati > Bacteroidota > unclassified Bacteroidota Order II. > Bacteroidota Order II. bacterium. The sequence goes on along the minus strand of JAEUSQ010000007.1, from coordinate 53,109 downwards.
TATAGCATCGTTAGAAATCGAGGGGCTTTCGAGGAACTTCCACCCCACATGTCCGGGGGCAATTTCACGGAATTGCGTCCACTTGCCCACACCGTCGGAAGACCAACCAAAGACCAAATTCCGTTGTTTCGAGAATGCAGCAGCGTCGTCGGTGGCTCCTGCGCCCGATGGGTTTGTGTCGGTATAACCCCCAAAAAACAGTGGGTTATTGTTTAGATCGCTGGTATAGTTAATATTTCCGACATTAGACACCTCGTATTGCATAAACAAAATGTCTTTTGCCAAGGCTTGCGACCATTGGAAGAGCCTTACATCCACCTGAAGCCCCAATCCCCGCCGTTCGGCATCAGCCTCCCCAAAAGGGTACACCTGAAACTCACGGTTGGTGAAGTCATCCATCACATAATACACTTCTTGGTCTGCATTAAATTGGTTTAGCCCAAAGAATCCATTCCATTTACCATTCCACTGGGCATCTTTCCCTGGCCAATTGGTGGGCCAACTGCTAGGGTTTAATGAGTTGGCAACCTCTGGGCGAGCAATACTGCGATTTAGGTAACCTGGCTTGGGCTGAAATTTCCACTCCACCTTGCCGTCGGTTTCGGCGAGTGGCCCCGTATTGCCGTCGGTATAACCGTCCGAGATAATGACCGTCCGTTGTCCGGCTTTATTCAGCAATCGCGAACCCACCCAGCCACTCATTTGGTGTAAGTGGCCGTGTCCGGTTCCTTTCGGCCATACACCCGCTTGGTTGATGCTCTCGTTACCTTTGCCAATGGTTCCATAGTTGGTGATAATGGACTCCACCTGGTTGCCCGTGAGGTTGATGTCCGTCCGCCAGTCCCGCAGTCCATTGTTCGGGTTGATGTACGTCCCCGATTGGTTTACTTGGGCCAGCGCAAAGACCGGAAGAAACCAAACGAGTATATAGATAAATGATTTTATAGTACGCATCACAATCCAATTCTAAAGTTAAGTTACCAAAAAGATTTCGGTTTTGCTTAGAAGTCAAGCATCATCCCAAGCCGAATCATGCGGGGCGAGGGCTGGACTGCCGGATTCGTCCGAAACTCCTTGAGGGTATTGATCACTTCCAATCCATTTGCGCGATGCGCCTCTATTTCGGTTTGAAAGAGGCGCGGGTAACGATCTGGCCGATAGGCATCGAGTAAGTTATCTGCAAAAATGAAGATTTGTGCCCGCAAGTCTCCCAGCTTAAAGTCCCGACCCGCACGAAGGTCTAAGCGAAATTCGGGCTGATACCGTGCGCCATTACGCTGCTCCACAATCGGATTCCGCTGGACGTCGGTGGGTGTGAAGGGATATCCGGATTTAAATTCACCGATGATACCCGCAGACCAACCGCCTTGGTTCCATGTCAGGTCTCCGTTTAGGCTGTGTTGAAGGTCCCAGTCTAAGGGGATGAGCGATCGGGCAGCTTCGTTATTGCCCTGTGCATCATAGAATGCCTGTCGAGGATCGCTGGCATTTCCTCGCGCCGATTGATAGGTGTAGTTAATACCACCGCGGATACCAAACGCAGGAAAAACCATCTGAAGCGAGGCGGTAAGCCCGCGGACGGAGCCAAAATCGGCGTTTTCGTAACGCCCGTAGCTGTCCGATCCGGTATAAGTGCGGTAGAGTTTGGCTCCGATGAGGTTACGTACATCCCGATAATAAGCCGTTACATCTATCGCAAGGTTTTGCCCCAGTTGTTGCTGAAGTCCTAATTCGTAGATTGTGGAGCGTTGCGGCTCCAAGTCGGCATTGCCCATAAAGGTATTAAAATTCCCCAACGCCACCTTAAAGTCGGGGTTTTCGTACATACGGCCATATTCCGGAATTTGAAAGAAATGGCCATAGCTGGCATGAATTACCCCCGTTTCGGTGATGGGGAACGCGAATCCAAGACGTGGGCTAACTTGCATTTTGATGGTTGCCTCGCGGTATGCCTCGGCTTCGGGGCGCGGACGCAAAGTGTTTTGCGGATCTTTCAGATCGGTCGGAACCTTGGCATTCGGATCAAAATAGTCATAGCGTAGGCCCACATTCACAATTAAATCTTTAATCTCTATTTTATCCTGAATAAAGAGTGCGGCCTCTATGGGATGGCGGGTGTATTGGTTGTGAAGGGTAGAGCTAAGGTCTGGAATTTGCGGCTCGAACGTACCAAATTGGCGTGGATCCACCAAAAGCTGGAATTCGTCGCTGAAGAGGCGGTTGTACCGATACTCAACTCCGGCTTTCACCAAATGACTTTGTCCAATTTGTCGTGTGATGTCGAAGCGTGCCGCATAGGTATCGCTGTCTCGTCGGATGTGACTTCGGTCCACGCCACCCGTATTGAAGACGTTGCCCGGCTGAATCCCCCGACCATAAATATATCGATAACGCTCGTCTTGCGGGTCTTCATACACATATTGGCTAAGGTCTGTGGTGTAATAGGTTAACCGGACGTTAAAGAAAGTTCGGGCATTCAGTACTTGGTTCCACACCAATAAGTGGTTATAGCTGAGGCTGCGTAACGTAGGACGCGCTTCGGGGTTGAGCCGATAAAAATGGCTGTACGATTGGCTCTTGTACCAATTCCGAGAAGCCGAGTACGAAAGTTTAATGTCTCGTGAGAGTTGGTACGTCAGTTTCAGAAGATTCGTCAGACCATTGGTTGGATTCATCGGGACATAGGCAGAGTCTCCGGTTGCTTGGATGCGCCAAGTATCCGGCCTTCCCGAGAAATTAGAAGAATCGGACGGCATAAAGACCCGACGGCCGCCCAAGTAGTTATCGTAGTCCGTCCAACCTGTATTCAGGAAGAATGTCAGGTTTTTAATGCCTGTGGGACCAGAAATAGAACCCTCGAAGCGTTTTTGGCCTAACGGACTTGCTGCGCCAATGTCTGGGAAAATGCCTTCCCGTCCGGAAAAGTACCCACCGCCGCTCAGGTTAAACGACCCCGTAAACTTCTCACTACCGGATTTGGTCACAACGTTCACAATCCCCGAATTCGCTTGGCCGTATTCCGCATTGAAGGTTCCGCTGATGACCTCCACCTCTTGCACCGCCGAGTTTTCTACGGGCGAGGCCATGCTGTTGTTAAAAGGGTTCGAGACCGCGACTCCGTCCACATAATACTTTACTTCCGAAGAGCGGCCACCCCGAATGTGGAGTTCGCCACCAGCTCCTTTGGTCACGCCCGCTTGCAGTCCGATGGTTTCCAAGAAGCTATCCACAGGCAAGGCCGCTATTTGCTCGCCCCCAATTTTGGCCGAGGACGAGGTTCTATCCACTTCCACCAAGTTTTTATTGGCCTGAATGACCACCTCTTGGGTCAGGGCATTGTCTTCAGCCATCGAGAAATTGACCGTCGCAGTTCTATCTACACCCACCCGCACGCCTTCCACGCGCTTGGTTTCGTAACCCACAAAAGATGCAATAAGGGTATAAACGCCCGGTTCTACATTTAGGACAAAGTAGTTCCCATCCAAATCGGAGGATGCACCACGCGGCGTTCCCAAAACCACGATATTTGCACCGGGAATGCCCACTCCGGTAGCGGTATCCACCACTCGTCCTGCAATTTTTCCGGTGGTTTGGGCCAACACAAAGGATGGCAACAGGGCAAGCACCAACACCAACAATCTTTTCATAATCCTATCTGGTAAGTTGCAAAAGAAGAAAAAGGGGCAACTACCTGCCCCTTTCCGTTGCTTATTTGACCAGAACCATGCGTTTAGTTACCGTGTATTGCGGTGTACTTAGACGATACAAATACGTACCGCTCGGCAAGTTACCCGCCTCAAACGTTACCGTATGGGTTCCGGCACGTTGGGTTCCGGAGGCCAATACGGCCACTTCTTGACCCAATACATTAAAGACACTTAAGCGTACATCCGAGGTCATCGGCAAACCAAATTCAATGGTGGTTGTGGGGTTGAATGGGTTCGGATAGTTTGCTTCTAACACAAATCCGGCAGGAATTTCGGTACTTTCATTTTTGACACCAATTGAAAGTCCTTCTTGCGTCACAATGCCACGAAGCCCCCAATTTGCGGGGGTTTTGTCTGGCGTAGCGCCCGATCCCGCACGAAGCACGCGGGTTTTAGAGCCATCGGTGGCTTCACCATCTTCCAAGTCCGTCAATTCCATGTCTAAGGGCAAAAACATTCCCGCCGCTGGCTTGAAGGTGGGCCAATTGAATCCAGCAAAATCCCCACTTCCAAGTGCGCCACCCAACGAGGCAAACGGAATCTTCCACTCTACGGTGTAGGTCTTGTTATCGGTGGCCAAAACAGAAGAGGCGTCCCAAGTACTATTCGCCTGATTCACCAATCCTGCGATATACGCCGTACCCTTGGCGCCTGCGGCATAGGGCAACGAGCGAAGAACCAAGTGGTGGTCCGATCCGAGCGTTGTGAAGGTATTGTCGGTTCCAGTGCCAATACGGTACGCACTATTTGCGGGAACCGTCCCACCACCGGGTTTATTGAAATGGAACGTAGCTTCGGTATGCGGGCTACCCGCACGGTTTTTGATGTTATACAAACCGAGGTACAAGCGAATGCTGTCAAAGAATTTGGCGGCGGCGGCATCAGCCGTAGTTCCGACCAAGCCATTGCCTTCGTCGCGCACACTGGCTGCTACATAAAGATTGTTGTCGTCTATTTTCAACCCAACATAGCCGCTCAGGTCAGCAGGAGATTTGGGCGCAACGGCTCCAGCAAAGTTTAAGGCTTCCTGGCTAAATCCAAAAAATTTCGCATCTTTCCATTCATCCAATTTACCATCCAACGCAATGGTTTGAACTGGTTTATAATCAATCGGGTAACGGTTTGCAGGGCTATTATTCGCATTTTGGGGATTGCTCACATCTACAATACGCCCCCGCATCTGAAAACTTTTGGAGTCTCGCCAAAGAGCAGGCATATTGCCGATACGCATAAACCGAGTGGCTCCACCGGAATTAGATTCCCCCTCGTCGAGGTCGGTAATATCGGCATCGAAAACAATAACCATACCGTCTTTGGGGGAGAACAACGGCCATGCATAATTTTTGTACTCACGGGTTCCTTTTGAAATTTTACCCGCCAACGAAGCGAAGGGCACTTTCCATTCCAAGGTATAGCCTTGTTCATCGGTTGTCAGCTTCGAGCCAGCCTCGGTGTTGACAATTGTGGTATCCACCATTGCACCGCTATACGTAGAAACGGCTGTTCCTTTGGTTCCCGGTGCATAAGGCAAAGCACGAAGCAACAACTGGAAATCTGGGCCCAACGTGGACTTCTGGTTATCTGTCCCCGGGCCAATGCGGTATGTCCGGATGCTAGATTTGATGGTGTCTTTTTTTACTGGATCAATAAAATACACTTGCCCGGCACCTTCAGTATGGGGGCTTCCACCCAAGGTCCCAATATCATACAAGCCGAGATAGACCGAAAGGTGGTCATACACAAAGGCCAAGTTTGGTGTAGCAGGTGTTTCGATCATCGGAGTGCCTTCATCTTTTACTTTCACCGCAAAATAGATGTTATCCGCATCCATTTTAATTGCAAAAAAACCGCTAAAATCTGCTGGAGATTTTGGACGGCCTTGAATCGGACGGTTTGTCGGATCCAGAAAATTAACCTTATCCTGGCTCAGAAAAATCCACTGTGCATCCGACCAGTCGCTTAAGTCGCCGTCTAAGGTAACGGTCGTACCTTTAAAGGTGATGTCGTACAACGTATTGGTGGTGGGCGCAGGCTGTGCCCATATGGTTGTACTGGCAAAGAATGCCATCATCAAAAAAAACAGTTTTTTCATTAACGATTTGTTTAGATAATATAGCGTAACAATCTGATTTAGTAATAAATCATAAAGGACGAAGCAGACCCTACACCCCGCCCTTTTCTTAAACCAAGCATTTTTACTTCAAGAGGGTCATCCGCCCGGTGGCAACATAGGATTTTTTGGCGCCTTTGGCTTGCACACGGTAGAGGTAATTGCCCGAACTTAGGCCAAGTGCATCAAGTTGTATTTTTTGGGCAGCCCCGGCACTTAGCGTCAACTGGCCCGAACGCATCACTTCGCGACCCAGCATATCTGTGATCACCACTTCTACCGAAGCCACTTCTGGTAGATCGAAGGAGATACTGGTCGTCGGATTAAATGGATTGGGATAGTTACCTTTCAAAGCAAACGTGGCAGGAATGCCTCCTTCTTCTTCGCGATCTACGAAGGTTCCGGCCAACGAAACATCAAATGAAGAAATGGGGCCAGATACAAAAGAAGTACCGTCGAAGGTATAAACACGGTGATAGAGTGTCATGCCCGTTGTGCGTTTGCCTTGCCAGTACAGGATGTCGTAGAGGAAATTTTGCTTGACGGAAGTACTTGTTGCCGCTCCCACTTCGATGTCCATTTGGCGGTCGCTCATATCTGGCTGGGTAGAAAGATGCCAGCGATAAGCAACGGCGTCACCGTCTGCATCGCTCACCGGCGTCCAAGAGAAAGTCACGTTTTTGCTGCCTTGTCCGTCCAAAACCACTTTGCCTTTATCAGCGGGCGCCACGATACTGGCTGCTGGCGGTGCAGTGTTCACCTCCGACTTTCCAACAATAGAATAGCTTACAATGGCGTTATTGGTCGCCATCACAATGAGGGCATTACGTTTATAGTCAAACGCCGCAAATCCAGTGGCATTTAAGTTGGGATTCGGAAAGTCTGGGGTTACACCCACAATGGCCACGTTCGCCGGATCGCTAACATCCACCACGACAAATTCCCCTTTACCTGCAAAATTGGGCCCGGTCGCCACATATCTACGAAATCCATACTCGAAGTATGCGAGGTCTCCAAATCCTTTGGCCAATTTATCTTCGGGCACATCCGCCACAATCTTTCCGGTGTTTAGATCAAAAAGGGCCATTTGGTTCTGTGGTTCATTCACCCACATCAGGTTTGTACCTGGAACAGGGGCCATGCCATAGCGGGCACGTGCAATGCCGGTTTCTACCACATGGTTTTTCACAAAAGCCATTTGGGCACCGTTAAAGGCAAATTCCGCCACTTTGTCATTAGAAGAGCCATTCAGGAAAATGCGCACATTGTTGCCATCTCCCGCAATTCCTAAACCATCCCCATAGCGTGCAGCTTCCACTTTTCCGTCAAACACGACAACGGGCTTGGCATCTTCATTTGCCCAATAATAAATTTTGATATTGCTGGTGGTGCTGTTTGTGGTAAGGTTGGCCCCAAAAATCTGACCACTGGGGGTAATCCCTATTTCATTGAGCAGGAAGGTTCCACCAGCAACCCCTGTCATATCCATATCTTTCAGAAACTTACCATCGGCTGCATCCAAAACAGCAATCCGAGTGGGGTTTGTTCTGGTCACCACTAAAACGTGGTCCGTTGCGCCATTATATCCGCCCCCACGTTCGGTATTGCCCGTGCCCATAAACGGGGCTTTTCCGGCATCCACACGCCAATTGGTTTTGTTAATAACCTTTGCGATCGGCGCGGTGACCAATTGCGAAAGCGGGTAACTGACCATCTGATTATTGGTCGTCAGCACGATCAGGTTCCCGCGTTTGCTGTCATAGGCGGCAAAGCCTGTGGCGTTCAGGTTGGGCCGTGCTGTGTTTTCGGGAGAAGTTGCGATAATTTTGGCTTCCGCTGGAACGGTAACATCCACCAATACCCATTCCATTTTGCCTGCAAAATTTGGTCCTGTTGCTACATATCTACGACCATTCGCCTCGAAATAGGTAAGATCTCCAAAACCTTTTCCCACTTTGTCTTCCGGCACATTATACACCGTACCATTAGCCGTATCGAATAGTCCCAATTCGGTGGTGGGTTCATTTACCCAAACCAAAGAGGTGCCCATAACGGGCGCCATCCCATATCGGGCGCGGGCAATACCCGCCTCAACAACATGGCTTTTCACAAAATTGAGTTTCGTTCCATCAAAAGCAAACTCTGCCATTTTATCGTTTCCACTACCATTCAAAAACACCTTTACATTGTTACCCATTCCGCCCACGCCAATTCCATCTCCGTAACGGGCCGCTTCCACTTTTCCATCAAAAACCATCATAGGTTTGGCATCTTCGTCCGACCAATAATAAAGTTTGATGTTGCTGGTGGTGCTATTGGTCGTCAGGTTGGCGCCAAATATCTGACCGTCTCCCGTAATGCCAATCTCACTCAGGTGAAACGTTCCACCATTTACCCCTGTCATATCCATATCTTTTATGAACTTACCATCTGCCGCATTTACGACCGCAATACGAGTGGGATTGGTGCGCGTAACCACCAAAACATGGTCGGTTTTCGGGTTATACCCACCGCCACGCTCCGTATTGCCCGTCCCCATAAACGGAACGGTTCCGGAATCCACCGACCACACTGGATTTGCCAAGATCGGAGGGGCGTTCTGCGCCTGTGCATTGGCCGGAAGAAGCGCAATACAAAACGCTATTCCGTACCAGAAATGCTTGGAGGTAACATGGAACTTCATTTTTTTCATGATTTGGGTGAAAGGAAAAGAGTTATTTTTAACGATTCATCGCCCAATTAAGCAAGATGACAATGATTCCTAATTTAAATTCAAAAAACAATCATCATCATTTAATCTTCATATATTCGTTCAAGCGCTTAACTTGGTTAACTTTTTTTCTTCTATTCAATTCTATCCATGCGATACATGCTCAAAAAGATGATTTAGTAATATACTGGCAGAATATCGGCATTCATAAGCAACATTTTAAAGATGAATACAGTCTTTTTATGATACAGTCTCCCGGACGCGACACCCCCGCATCCAGAAGAGCCTATGCTTATAAAATGCTAGAGCGTAGCATCATTGGAGAATGGGGAAAACGAAGCGGATTAGACCAATCACAACGCGTACAATTATACATAAACCGACAAGTTAATTTTTCACGCCGGCAACGTTATTTAGAGCGCACGCTATTAGACACTATTCCTCAGCCCACTGCCGCACAACTTTATGATGCGTTTATCAAATACAAGACCCACCTACGGCTCCAGCAGATTTATGGACAAACCCGTCGCGAGATAGATTCACTATACGCCCAGTTGCAGGCTGGGGCCGATTTTAATGCACTTGCACGTACCTCAATGCAGAAATACGGCATCCCAGAACCTGAAAAAGCGGGAGAAATGGGATGGATTCATTGGAATGATTTGGATTTGGCACCAGAGGAGGCGGTATATCGCTTAAAACCCTTAGAAACTTCCACCCCTGTGGCATCCCTCAATGGTTGGCACCTATTTCGCCTCATCGAGCGGCGGGAAGACATTGCCCTCGACGAAACGTCATTTCTCCGAGAAAAGGAAAAACTTGCTTTTGAGTGGCGCAACCGAAGATATACCGAGGCCGCATCTCTCCATCTTAAATCTATTTTAACAGCCCATCGCCTCCATATCTATTTACACGAATTAGAACCCTTGTGGCCATTGATCGCGCCCTATTCAGAACGCCTCAATACCCCCGAAGGTTTGGTGGTGGCACAACAAGAAGTACCCACCCTAAAAGCACCCCGTCTGAATCCACAAGCGATTTTAGCCACCATATCTGGTAAGCCTTTCCGTGTATCGGATTTTCTGGCCTTTCTACCAGATGTACCGGCCCCCTATTGGCGGAAAGACCTCCGGCAAGCGCTAGAAATCACCATCCGAGATGCCATCCTAACCGAAATTGCCCAAAGTAAAATACCGAATCATGATGCCTATGTATCCCTACAAACCGAAATTGCCCAATATACGGCACGATATTATGCAACTCTTTCGGCAGTTTCGGACACCTTGCGTTTGTCACGGTACGAACGCGCTTTTTATGAACAGTTTAAAACAACTTTATTTCGGGACGGCCTCATCACGCAGGTAGAAGCATGGGCTTTTCCGGATAGTGCGTCGGTTTGGCAAACCTTGCGCCGTCTAATGGCCGAAAAATCCCTTCGACCATTAGACGGCATTGCTCCCCAAGATTTTTGGGTACAAGATCAAGAAATTCCAACATGGCCTGTGCCCACGCTCCGGGTCACCAATGACTGGACAGGCATACAAGGACCTTTTCCACACAAGGGCCAGTTCTGGATCCTCCGCGCCAAACAACGCCTGCCACGTATTCAGAAATTTGAAGACATCCAACCCCAGTTACCCGCCCTAATGCAGGCCCAAAAACGAATGATTGCCCATATGGCGGCCCTACCAACCAACTACATACCAGCGGCGGCCCAGATTAACCAAGCAGCGCTGGATGCTGTTCTACCCTATTACTGATTCCTCGTTCTTTCACTAAAAACGTGACAAGATCGGCCAAGAAGCCCGCAAAATCCTTACCTTACCCCAAAATGCGGCTTCCTAAACAGGTCTTTATTAACCCTTACCACATGATGCCTACCAAAAATGTGGCGGCCTCGCACACCGAGATGTCGCAAATTGTTTTGCCCAATCACACCAATACACTGGGCAATATGATGGGTGGGCAATTGCTCTACCTGATGGATATGTGTGCCGGCGTTGTGGCGCAGCGGCATAGCAACCGAACGGTCGTGACGGCTTCGGTGGATCACGTCGAGTTTTCATCTCCCATTAAGTTGGGCGACATTGTCACCTTGGTCGGGCATGTGAACCGTTCCTTCCGTTCCTCGATGGAAGTGGAGATTAATGTCTGGGCCGAAAACCCGCGAACGAGCCGAAAAACCGCCTCGAACCGCGCTTTTTATACGATGGTCGCCATTGATGAAGAATTACGGCCAACAACGGTACCTGCCTTATTGCCCGACACCTCGGAAGAACAAGGCCGATGGGAAGCCGCTGAAAGACGCCGTCAGTTGCGCTTGGTGCTGGCCGGAAGACTAAAAGTTTCGGATGCGCACGAACTCACCCAGTTTTTGTTGGAAAACGTAAACAAAGCCGATGTTTGAATTGCCAAAATATCGTCGAATCTTGATTACGGGTGCAAACGGCTTGCTGGGGCAGGCCCTAGTGGAGCTTTTGTCTCACCAACCAATCTACGACGTACTGGCTACCTCCCGCGACCAAACCGCAAAACTCCGCCACCAATCCTGTGGCTACATCCCTATGGACATTCTGGAAACGGAAGAAATGCGGCATATATTTATAGATTTTGCTCCCGATGTGGTGGTACATTGTGCCGCGATGACGATGGTGGACGCCTGCGAAACACAACGAGACATGTGCTGGCAACTCAATGTGGGAGCTGTCGAGCAATTGGTACGCCTCTGCCGAGCATTTGGAACACGACTCGTCCACCTTTCTACGGATTTCATCTTTGACGGAGAAAATGGACCTTATAGCGAGAAGGCTCGGCCAAACCCCCTTTCGTATTATGGGCGAACCAAATTGGCGGCAGAAAATGCCGTCAGAACCCTTAAAAACGATCAGTGGGCACTTGTCCGCACGATCTTGGTTTATGGAACTGGACACAAACTCATCCGGCCCAATATTGCTACTTGGCTCATCGAGCAATTGGACGCAGGCAAAAACGTCCGATTGGTGACCGATCAATGGCGAACCCCCACTTATGTCCATGACCTAGCAGAGGGCATTGAACGGTTGATCCGCTTTCGGAAAGCAGGGGTTTGGAATATTGCCGGACGTGAGATGATCTCGATTTTTGATTTTGGACAAACCATTGCACAAACACTTGGGTTCGATCCCAACCTAATTGAACCGACCAATAGCAATGCGTTCACCCAACCCGCCAAACGACCGCTAAAATCCGGACTGCTTATTTTGAAAGCAGAATCTGAAATCGGATATAAACCTAAACCGATCCCACACAACATTCAGGACCTGATTAAACGGGATGCGGTATTACGAACAGAGACCGACGGCGCCTAAATTAACCTGGAATCAAGCCATCCTAACTGGATTGCCCTCAATAAGCAACCTGACAACGTCATGTTAGACATTCAAATCATCCGGGAAAATCCGGAACGTGTAAAAGAAGCCATCGTTCAGAAGAACGCAGGCACAACCGAAGTGGTGGACAAATTGCTTGTCCTTGATCTGGAGTGGCGCGAGACCCTCACGAAGCTACAAGAGGTACAAGCCACCCTCAATGCGCGCTCTAAAAGTATTGGAGACCTAATGCGCAGTGGAAAAAAAGAAGCAGCTGAAGCCGCACGCCAAGAAACTGCTACCCTAAAAGCCCACATCAAAGAAATAGAAGACTGGGCACGGTCTATGGAAGTGGAACGGCAGCAGTTATTGCTCGAAATCCCCAATATTCCTCATCCCGACGTCCCGATTGGTCGTGATGAAAGCGGTAATCAAGTGGTATTTGAATGGGGCGAGAAGCCCGTTTTTGGCTTCCCTGCATTGCCTCACTGGGAACTGGCAGCCAAACACAACCTTATAGATTTTGAACGTGGCTCCAAAGTTACGGGCGCAGGATTTCCATTTTATATCGGGAAAGGGGCCCGCCTACAACGCGCCCTTATCAATTTCTTCTTGGATTTAGCGGTAAATGAAGGGGGTTATACCGAGATTCAGCCGCCACTGATGATCAATGAAGCCAGTGGCATCGGGACAGGGCAATTGCCCGACAAAGAAGGCCAGATGTATGAAGCCACCCTCGATCGCTTCTTTATGGTTCCTACTGCCGAGGTCCCGGTTACCAATTTCCTCCGTGACGAGATCTTAGAAGAAAGCCAATTACCCCTTTTATACTGTGCCTATACCCCGTGTTTCCGGCGTGAAGCAGGCAGCTATGGCAAAGACGTTCGGGGCCTCAACCGCCTCCATCAGTTCGATAAAGTAGAATTGGTACGATTTGTTCATCCCGAAACCAGTTATCAACACCTAGAAGGCATCCGCGAAAATGCCGAAACCGCTTTACAAAAACTAGAATTGCCCTATCATCGCCTGTTGATGTGTACCGGCGATCTCGGTTTTACGCAAACCAAAAAATATGATCTTGAGGTGTGGAGTGGAGCACAGGCACGCTGGCTCGAAGTCTCTTCGGTGTCCAACTTCGAGACCTTTCAGGCACGCAGGGCTAATATTCGCTTTCGTTCGCCAGGCGCCAAAAAACCCCAATTTGTCCATACTCTCAATGGTAGCGGACTCGCCCTCCCGCGCATTGTTGCCGCCCTTTTGGAAAATGGCCAACAACCCAATGGTAGCATTCGGTTGCCAGAAGCCTTGATTCCCTATGCCGGATTCGATGTAATCGATTCATAAGTTAAAAAACCGCGCCTATGCCCGTGTATCTAGACCATGCAGCCACTACGCCACTCGCCCCCTCTGTTCTGGAGGCGATGATGCCCTACCTTACCTCGGAATATGGGAATGCCTCTTCGGTACATCGTTTGGGTCGGACGGCGCGGTTTGCCATCGAAGATGCCCGCCAGCGGTTTGCACGCCTTATTGGTGCTGAAGAAGGTGAAGTGGTCTTTACCAGTGGTGCTACAGAATCGAACAATTTAGCGCTTAAAGGAACGCTTAAAGTTGGAGACCATTTTATCACCACGTTTGCAGAACACGAAGCGATTCTGGAGCCCGCCAAATCTCTTCAGAAACAAGGGGTTGAAGTCACTTTTTTGCAGCCTCATCCCAACGGAAGCGTCACGGCAAAACAGGTGGAGGATGCCTTGCAACCCAATACGCGGCTCGTCTCGGTAATGTATGTAAACAACGAATTGGGGACGGTTTCTCCAATTCATAAAATAGCCGAGATTTGCCGTAAAAAAGGGATTCTATGTCATACAGATGCCGTTCAAGCGGCGCTGTTCCAACCAAGAATGGATGCCTTGGGGGTGGATATGTGTTCATTCTCTGCACACAAGGTGTATGGCCCCAAAGGGGCAGGGGCCTTATATATTCGCACAGGAACCTCCATTGAAACCACCTTGATGGAAGGCGGCGCACAAGAACGGAGGCGACGCGGCGGTACAGAAGCCGTTGCACAAGTTGTCGGCTTGGTCACAGCTTTTGAACAAACGATTGCCGAAGCCGAAGAGCACCTACGCTATTTAGCAACCCTTAAGGCGCATCTGATTAATCAATTGGAAGTTTATCTGGCAGGTAGGTATGTCTGGAACACGCCGCAAGACGGAACACCTACCTCGCCCCATATTCTAAATCTTTCCTTCCCGCCTTTAAACGATGAACCAATAGACGGCGAAATGTTGTTACTAAATATGGATTTGGCAGGGTTTATGGTCTCCAGTGGCTCCGCTTGTACCAGCGGCGCCGTTGAACCCAGCCATGTTCTCCGGGCAATGGGCGTGCCCGAAAAAACAGCCGCTGCCACCATTCGTTTTTCTTTCGGAAAGCATACCACCTTAGCCCATATAGAAGCCGCCGTTCTGGCCCTCGTCCGGATTTTAGACCGCATGAGCCGTAAAGCAAACGGTTAATTGGGGTATCAATGTATAGGCAAACAACCAGTATAGGAAACCCAATCCCTCTTATCTACCCATGACCGAAGCAGCACAAGACCTCCACTTTATGGTCTTACAGAATCCAACTCATGCAAAATCTGGCCAAGCCGATCCACCAATAAATCTGCATTTGATTGATCAAAAGGCATTGGAGGACGAATTTTAACAACATTATGAAAAGGCCCATCCGTACCAATCAAAATGCCATGTGCGCGCATTCGGTTTACCACATATTGTGCTTCACGGTCTGCGGGCGTTAGTAATTCATCCCGAACCAATTCTACGCCACCAAACAAACCCGAACCACGTACATCCCCGATGATCGGAAAACCCGATTGCAGTGTCCGTAGTTGCTCCCACAACCGATCCCCCACTAGTTTTGCATGGGCCATCCAGTTTTCTTCCTGTACCACTTTCAACACCTCTCGCCCCACCACACACGAAACGGGGTTCCCACCAAATGTACTAAAAAACTCCATCCCATTGTGGAATGCTGTTGCAATTTCGGGCGTTGTAACGAGCGCGCCAATCGGATGGCCATTTCCTAAAGGCTTGCCCATGATTACCATATCTGGCACGACACCATGTGCCTCGAATGCCCAAAAGTGCGTCCCAATACGCCCCAATCCGGTTTGTACTTCATCTGCGATACACACCCCACCTGCTTCACGAATGGCCCGATAAACCGTGCTTAAATATCCTTTTGGCAAAAAAAGTTGTCCGCCTACACTGGGGCAGGTTTCGGCAATAAAACCACAAACGCCTCGCCCGATGGCGTTTAATTCCGCTATTTTTGCGTAAACAGCTTGTGCATATTTTTCACCTGCCAGTACGTCTTCGGCTTTATACACCCCCCGAAAGAGATCGGGCAAGGGCAGCGTATGCACCCAATCGGGCGGCCCACTCCCTCCAGGCCCATTGTGTTTGTAGGGGGAAATATCAATCAGGCTGGTTGTATGGCCATGATAAGCGGCATCAAGTACCATCATATCTTTTTGGCGGGTAGTCACACGGGCCATCCGAAGGGCCAATTCGTTGGCTTCACTCGCTGAATTTAAGAAATAACAAACCGACAGCGATGCGGGCAAGGTCTTGCACAGCGCCTCTGCGTATTCCAAGATGGCATCATGCAAATATCTTGTATTGGTGTTCAGGATGGACATTTGCCGACCAGCAGCTTCCACAACACGAGGATGGGCATGTCCTACATGCGGTACATTGTTGTAGCCATCTATATACCGCCGACCTGTTTCGTCAAACAGATATTGCTTCCAGCCGCGCAATGCTTTTATTGGTTCATCATACCCCAAACTCAGGTTAGGACCCAGACGCAATCGCCGCTTAGACCACGTGTCGGCCTTAGACCCTTTTTCTGGCGGAAAGCACTTAGGCGCAATACCACATATCTCATTAGGATCCGGAGAGAGTTCCGTCCAGACGTTCCTTTCCGACGCCAATGCCACGCCGGGAAAATCAGTTCCTAACCCCAAATCATCCACCATCACCTGAAAATGCAGGTGTGGCGGCCAACCTACATTCTCGGCCTCTGACCCCAATTCTCCCAATGGATCGCCCGGAGACACTTCTTGCCCCACTTTTTTATCCAAGAGCGATGCCTTGCTTAGGTGGCCATACAAGGTATAAAACGCTTCCCCTTCCGGTGTTAGGTGTTTAAGCAAAACAACACCACCATAGTCTTGCGGCAACGGATTAAAAGCGATAGCATGGAGGGTTCCCGCTAAAGGAGCAAAAACCATCGTCCCAACCGGAGCAAAAAAATCCATCCCCAAGTGAATGGTCCGAGATTCGTCTGTAAGGCGTGTCCCTGTTTTAAAAAAGGAAACATTGTATAATAAACGAGGTTCATTATAGCGCCCAACCGCCACCCGCTTGTTATGCTTTTGCATTTCGGCAGCAATGCGCGAACCCAGCGCCACCGCCTCATTTTGTGCCGGATCCCCCGCAACCAAATGACTATCCACACCAAGGTCTATCACCAGTGCATCATCCGGCTCTAGGCCAGAAACAACCGGAATACGCCGCGTTTGGGCTACTTGTGTAGCCAGATAAGCTTTAACTTTAGACTTTTTGGGCGAGGCCGGATATCCGCAAGCCACCCTTAAAACCGCTGTTGCCGTCTTCATATTGATCGAAACCAACCGTGGGAGCGTCCTACGGATAGGTGCTTGCGAAACGCCAATGTACGCCTCGCTCGGTCGGAGGGCTTGTTCTTTTGCGGCCATGCAAATACTTACACAGAGGCGCATACAAACCAAGACAAACAAAACGGAAAGTTCCTCTTCGGAAAGAGGATTCATGGCATGATACCCTCTTGCAACTTCTCCAATCACTTGTAGTGGGTACGCTTTGTCTAAACAGGCATAGGCGGCAGCAATAGCAAGTTCATTGATGGTGTGTGCCTTTACCATGTCCCCAAAATCCAACACGGCACTAATTTGTTCGCCTTCAATGGTCGAAAACCCAGCAGGGTTTATCAGTAAATTATAATCATTTGCATCATTGTGGATGGTGCTTTGCCGGAGTCCCGCCCAAACCTCCTGCGGAATAGCAGCATATTGCTTTAACACATGTTCGATCCACTCCTTGGTATGGATATCCGTCACATATCCCCGTTTATCGGCAATGACCGAGGCCGCATGAGATAAATTCCATTCCGCTTTTTGGTTCATAAAGGCGACATCAAGTGATTCTAAGGCCCTATCTAGCGCCCCCAGCGTGCAGCCCCATTCAAACAATAATGTTTTGCTATGGTATGAGAGGGAAGCAATAGGCTTGCCGGGCATATGGCTCATGCACCAAATCCAGTAATGCAGGCCATTTTTCGTTGCCCGACTCCAAAGTTCTCCGCTTCGGGTGGTGATAATTTCAGGACATGGAAGACCAGCCTGCACAGCCCGTTGCATGGCCGCTTGTTGAAGTCGTATAACTTCGAGCGGCTCTTCAGCATTGACGATTTTAAGGACGACCCCTTGGTCCGGCCCAGCTTCTATCCAAAAATTTTGGTCTCTATAGCTAGGTAAGGACCTCACCACACCCGCCCTACCAAAAATCCGTTTGGCCAAAACCAGCACCTCCGAAGTCGAAAAATCTGGAATACCACTCATGTTTATTGAGGTCATCGCTTGAAATTAACCAGAAACTTTTTATTACTAACCACCAAAATATCTGACTTAATCCCATTCAAAAAAGAAGTTTAAAGGAAGTCTTATTTACACCGTACATTTTATAACACATTCAGAGTTGGTTTTTTCATAAATTTGCGCCTTGTTTTTCAAACATACTGCAAGTTATTTGCAGCGACTCCTTATGAAGTTAATTGACAATCTTAGTAACCAATGGGGCATCCCACTTTTTGTACTGCTCTCCATTGTACTCTATGCTGGCATCCCCGAACTACATTGGTGGGTGATTCCGACGTTCATCTCCATACCTTACTACCTGCTCTTTGCCAACCGCTTTTTTCAACGCTATCGCCAATTTAAATCCAAATTTGTCCGATTCATCGCCATTTTGGTCTCGACCCTGCTGACAGTTGTTTTCTTCACGAGTTTGGTCAGTTCTCTAATAAGCCAGAGCGATTTTTCAAGTAGCCTCTTTATTTATATCCTTATTTTTCTTACTGTTATAGACCTTTCCGATAAAACCTTTCTCAATTCCGATGCCAAGATAGACCCAACCGTTTTGTTTGTCTTTACTTTTGCCGGGGTCATCTTTATTGGGGCCATCCTCTTGATGTTGCCCAATAGCACAACCCACGGCATTACATTTATAGACGCCTTGTTCACCTCCACAAGTGCTGTTTGTGTAACCGGCTTGGCTGTTTTAGACACGGGAAAAGGATTCACCACCTTTGGGCAGCTCATTATTCTGATTCTGATACAGGTTGGAGGGTTGGGCATCCTGACCTTCACCAATGTTTTTGGGGTCTTTTTCCGAACAAACCGCTCCTTTAAGAACATCTTGCTGGTACAAAACTTGGTTGGTTCAGACAGCCTGAGCGAAAACACCCGTGTTCTCCTGAAAATTATCGTATTTACGTTTGCTATTGAAGGCTTGGGTGCCTTGTTCATCTACTTTTATGCTCCTGATTTCGGACTCTTCTTTGCGGTTTTTCATTCTATCTCCGCGTTTTGTAATGCAGGCTTTTCGCCGCTTTCCGCCAGTCTATACGAAAGCAGTGTGCGCTTCAACTATGGCTTTCATACCACCATTGCCATGCTGATCATTTTGGGTGGAATTGGGTATAGCGTATTGCTTGCTACCTACAACATTATTCATTTCAGGATCGAGAAGATCGTTCGACGATTGTTACAATTGGTCCCCCCCCATTACTCCAAAAGCAGTACCCGATACGAGGTGAATGCCCGCTTGGTTCTGTGGACAACCGCTGCTTTACTGATTTTTGGAATGCTGACTTTTTACATCTTCGAAGCCAATGGAACATTGCGTGAACATCCCACATTTTGGGGAAAATTAGCAGTTGCTTTCTTTGGTTCGGTCACCCCCCGTACAGCAGGCTTTAACTCGGTAGATATTGCCGCAATGTCACGACCAATGATTCTGATTTACTTGTTACTGATGTGGGTGGGCGCTTCGCCGGGATCTACGGGAGGCGGGATTAAAACCACAACATTTGCCATTGCCTCGATGAATATTTTTAACCACATCCGAGGGATCAATAAAATGGTCATCCGATGGCAATACATTACCCGATCGCTCATCAGTCAAACGTCTGTAATTATCAGCTTGTCTTTAATTGCCATTGGAACAGGAACCTGTATTATAGCAGCGCTTCAACCAGAACTCGACGTACTCCAGATTGCCTTTGAGTGCTTTTCTGCATATGGAACAGTGGGCCTCACCATGGGCATCACGTTTAACCTGAGTACCGGAAGTAAAATTGTCATCATCTTACTCATGTTTCTCGGACGGGTCAGTTTCTATAACTTCCTGATTGGTATTTTTTCGTTCTTTACCAAGCCACCTCCCGAAAAACGAATCCATTTTCCGGATGCCAAAATACTGATTAACTAAGTATTAAACCTATGAAATTTATTATTATCGGACTAGGAAACTTCGGTTCACACTTAGGAATACGCCTTATTGAAGAGGGACACGAAGTGATGGGCGTGGACAATAGTTCTGCCCATATCGAAATGTATAAAGATAAACTGACCCATACCATCTGTGCAGACAGCAGTGATGAATTGGTTTTACGGCGTATTCCGCTGGACGAATCTGATTACATTATTGTAAGTATCGGAGAAGACTTAGGCGCTTCGGTAACCACTGTGGCATTGCTCAAAAAACTTTGCCAAACCAAAATCATCGCTCGTGCCATTTCTCCTATTCATCATACCATCTTAGAAACGATGGAGGTCAACCAAATTATTGAACCAGAAGCCGAATATGCCGACGAGTTCTCGAAAAAATTTGGTCTTAAAGGTGCGGTTAAGTCTTTGGCCTTGGACAATAAATTTGAAATCGCTGAAATTGAACTACCCAAAAAACTCATCGGGAAAACCATCCAAAACTCTCAGTTGCGCAATAAATGGGGGCTGAATGTGGTAACGGTGGTACGGAAGACCATTTCCAAAAATATCTTTGGGAAAACAGTACGTGGCCGCAATGTATTGGGCGTTCTTACCCCCGATACCACATTAGAGGAAGGCGATATTTTGGTGCTTTTCGGGCTATATTCCGACCTAAGAAACTTCAGTGAGCATATGGAGGCCTCGTTCTAAAGCATCCCATACCAGCCCGACAACATCAGCCAACACGCCTCCGGATAAGGCGGTAGTTCGATCCAGCGCGAAAGGGAAACCCGCACCAAGGTACCCGCCGGAATCTGATCGGGAGGCGCGGGTTCACCAATGTATTTCAACTTACCAACCCGCGCTTTTTGAAGCCCATTGTCGTACAAATAACTGGCCTTTCCCTCATACAAAACCTTTTTTAGTGGCTGATCGGGGATCCAAAAACCTGTACTCACTTCTGGTAAATCTGCTTTTGTAACAAATCCACGTCCATTATACTTACGGGTACTTTGGAGCCTTCCGCCAAACAGGTTTTCTGGTGAACCTTCCCAAATACAGGGAGGATCTATCTTATGCAAGTGAAACCGCAGCCATTCATCGAGGCGTTGTGGGTCTGTAAACGAGGAGTTGGACAATGTGTAATCATACACCAAAACATCTTCGTTGTGTGGCCGGCGTATGGAAGCTGCGGGGCCTTGTTCGATCTCCCATAACTCGCCAATCCGAAATGGGGCACTTTCTGTCCAAAATGCACCTGTTGGCAAAATGCGTGCATCCATTAGCCGCAAACTTTGATAACCATCATTGGTTCTGACCAATGCACCAATACACCTCCTGCGTTCTACAACCGTTCGGGATACGATTAATACTTTCATGATGTGGGGATAAGATGTTTCACAGGCACCTCGTTAGGTTCAGACAACCACGCTGCGGCCAATTGTCGGTGACACGCATGAGGATTGGCTTCCACGCACAATAACGCCACCCTTGTTGCTTGTGGAGGGAGTTTGAGGCGCACATCAGCACGGGATAATGGAGACAAAACTTGGTCTTGATAGGCCAAACAGAAAGATTCTGGCAACACTTGGCGCGTTCGCTTGGTGACGCCTACGCTTGCATCCACGTGTGTCGCCAAGGCACGAATCTCGTCGGTAGGTGCCAATTCTGGCAAGTAGAGGTAAGCCATCCCCTCTTTTGCAAGCTGGCTTTCTAAGCGGACGCGGTTGGCAAATGCAAAGACTTTGCCGCGTACCCCACGCCGCCGCCGAACATCCACCAAAACGTCAATTTCATGGGTCTTTAAGGTTTCAAAGAAGGTTTTTTCGGTGAAACCATATACACCAATGGTAAAAAGATTCATGAATAAGGCGGTTCTTGGTCTTCTTCTATACGATAACTTTTACGAGACGTACCCAATTTGGGAGATTCTCCAAACAAATCAGGCGCTGGTTCCAATAATCGCATCACTGTTTCTTGCGACATCAACGTTCCATCTCCCAAAATGTGCATCACTGGAATATGCAGACGGCTTAATGAGACCCCTATTAATTTGCTGCGATGGCACATTTCCGGCTTTGCACATCCACACATCAAGGCCAGTCGGACTTGTTTGGCGAAGGCGGTCTCCAGCCGTTTCATCCCGTCCTGATAAAAAGGTTTCTCCCGACAACGTTCATACGCCACTTTTCCGTCTTGGGTATAACAATCCGGATCAGGCGGCCTCCCGCCAAGCGCATCTCCCAAAAACACATAGCGGATTCCGTATTGGGCCAGATTTTCAGCCAATTGGGCTTTATTATAATCTATCTGATACCGTGAATACGGCTGCGAACGCACATCAGCCAAAAAACGAATCTCGTGCTGGCGAAGTTTCTCTACAAAATTGGTCAACGTCATATTCCCGTAACCAATTGTAAATATAGGAACTACTGGAGTAGGGATTTCAGTCGGTTCCATTCTTCTTGGTAGGCAATCAGGTGGGCATAGCGTTCTTGTTGTGACAAGTCTGCAATAAGGTCAGCCACCAATTGTTGTTCATATTCATATTCTTGTGGGGTAAAAATACCCGCAAAATGCGCCATTCGCAAAAACACCAAATAAGTGGTAAGGGCATCGTATTCATTGTACTTCACAATTTCGTCCAACTTGCCATCCAGCCACAACAAAGCCACATCGTTGCCGTCCGTTCCCATTTTACCCGGAATGCCAGAAAGGGCTGCCAATTCATTTAATGATGGATTCGATCGTCCAAAACCACCCACCAACTTCTGCATATCTATGTTATAAGGGCTTTTGTCATCAAAATAGTCCACACCATCTTTTGCCCACGTAGGCCGTGTGTTTAGCTTCTTAAATGGAAGACCATGCACAATAGCACGCTGTAGAAAAATACTCAGATCAGCCCCCATCGAGTTATACCCGACCAATTGCACGCCTTTTTTGAAGCCCTTTGCATTAAAGGTGGACGTAGCATCTGGTTCATCCATTTTTTGCTCTAAACCACCCAAAAACTTGTGAATGATGTTCCGTTCTTTCGCCGAAACAACATCGCTCCAATTATCAGGACTGGACCTAAGGTAGAGTTTTGCCTTTCCTGCACCTACCTTCCGACGAATTACAATAGAAACAGAGACCAAACGACAGATATTGGTTTTCAGGTAAGGCCGTTCTACGCCATAATCCAAAAAATTATGTGTTTCAAATGCGCGGTCGGCCTCGGTTGGAATGAGGCTTCTGGACTTGGATGCTTGCCGCCACATGTGTTGCATCACCTCGCCGTCGGACATTGCCGCAGGTAATTTATACAAAATCCGACCTGCCACCGGGTCTGGGATCCACTCGGCATCAAAAGCCCAGAGTTCATCAGCAATAAATTTGATCATATTTTTTTCCGTTATGGGGTTTATAGCAATAAACTACAACCCCTCTGTGACATATGTGTGTCACCCCAACTTCTTTTACCTTTATGTCTTTGGGAACGCAATACATACGGGTTTAGGCAAGGCCAGTTCATTACCTGTTGGGGTTAACTGTCCGCTTCGGCTATTTCTTTGAAAAGACACCACCTTTCCGGAACGTTCGTTCGCCACCAACAATAGTTTGCCGGACGGGTCCATGCCAAAATTACGGGGCCAATCTCCTCCGCAAGCAATTTGTTGGACAGGCAGAATGACACCATTCGTTAGATTGATTTTACCGACAAAAATGCTATTGTGTCCTCGATTACTCACATAAATAAACCGACCATCGGGGGACAAATGGACATCTGCCACATAGCTTGTCCCAACAAAATTTGCAGGCAATGAAGACCTTTTGTTTTTAATCGTCATTTTGCCATTTTGGATATTTAGCCGGATACTCAGGATGGTATTATCCAGCTCGTTCACCATAAATAACCACCTACCATTCGGAGAAAAGGCCATGTGCCGTGGTCCCGACCCTGTGCCAGTATGGACAAAATGATTTTCAGTGGGCTGTAAGAGGCCTGTTTCGGCGAGGATCCGATATCCGTACACCTTATCTGTTCCTAAATCGGCCGCATACGCAAATTCCCCACCGGGCGCTGTTTTGAACGCATGTGCATGAGGCATAGCTTGACGATCTGGGTCTGCTCCCCTACCTGTGTGAGCATACACCGAAACGGGTTCAGACAACTGCCCATGCCCTTCTATTTTATATGAAGCCACATTTCCACCTGAATAATTGGCCACCAAAACCACTTTTCCGGAGGGATCTACGGAGACAAAACAAGGATGTGGCCCCATAGTGGGGCGGCGGTTGAGCAATAAAAGCCCACCATCGGGTTGTATGGCATAAGCCGAAACCTCACCCGGATCCCGTTCATGAACAGCAAATAGGTAGCGACCATCCGGCGAACAGGCCAAAAAAGAAGGGTCATCCACTTTTGCCACCAAGCCCAATAACCGTATTTTACCTGTTTTGGTATGTACTACTGCCCGGTAAATGCCCTCACTCTTTCCAAGAGGCGCATGGTCCACACCTGTATAGGTCCCCAAATAAAACGGGACCTCGTCTTTGCCAAGTGCTTTCACTTCCGCCGAATACATGGAAGCCATCCCTAAGCCCGCTATGTGTAAAAAAGTTCTTCGGTTCATCATATGCTTATGACCTCGAAAAAAATGCCGCCCAGTTTGTGAAATTGCCCGACTCGAACAATGCAAATTATGCATCCATAAGACAAACAATTTCTTTGCAAGCGTGTTTGTCCAAAAAATCGTAAAAATTCGGACCCTTTCGGGAGTGCACAACGCAAGCACAGATTAAAATAACCACTTGTAGATTTTTTTTTCAGATTCCTTACGTTATTCCCCTTCTTTTTGAAGGTCACCAGAAACACCTCCATAAAAGATTGCCCACTTACCTACTAAAATTGCCTCTGCTGCATCATGACGCAGCGCTTTTGGTGCGGGTAAATTACTTTCGCGAATGACCTTCCGGGCCACTTCTTCGGCAAAAGATTTTGCCATTTTTCCGGTTCGTTGTTCTCGTTGGTACAAGAGGTCTTTACGCCATGTCTCCGCATAGAGTTGTATCACCCTGATGCCACGCTTTTGGGCCGTGTGCTGCCAAACTTCGGCCAAAGTACCTCCACCCTCCAAGACAAGAACGTGAAGGTTCCGAATTTCCGACAAATGTCCCCAAGCGGCTTGTTTGAGCCTCGATACAGAACCATAGTTATGCGATCCATATTGAACCAATGTCCCTGTTTCATCATACACAGCAAATCCTGTCCGAATCCCCACGTCCACGGCTAATAAACAACCTGATAGCTTTACCGTTTTTTCGGCCGTTCCTTTACGTACACGCATTAATCCTAAATTAAAAACGAAAACATTTTGCTCCAAAACACCGTATTTTGCAACCCCAACCCAGAATCCGCGTTATATTCCCTGCAAAATCCAAAACTGTACAAAACTACAAACCCATAAAAAATGTTACTCTACGCTCTCTTTTTTGGTGTGCCCATGTTGCTTGCTTTGTGGGCACAATTTAAGGTAAAGTCCACCTTTAACAAATTTGCACAAGTACCAATCCGTGGTGGTATGACCGGGGCCGAAGTGGCACGGGCAGTACTGGATGCCGCAGGGCTGTATCATGTCAAGGTTGAACCTACCAACGGCTTCTTGTCTGACCACTACGATCCACGCGGGAAGGTGCTACGCCTTAGCGAAGCAACCTATAATGAACGCTCTGTTTCGGCAGCCGGGGTCGCCGCACACGAAGCAGGCCACGCCTTGCAGGATAAAGAACAATATACGCCGCTTGTTTGGCGTTCGGCGATGGTACCCGCCGTTCAATTTGGAAGTATGCTCGGCCCAATTGCCATCATGGCGGGATTGGCCATCAACATCACTGGACTTGCATGGCTGGGTATTGTCCTTTTTGCAGCCGCCTCGGTGTTTTCTTTGGTGACGCTTCCTGTCGAGTTCGATGCCTCGAACCGTGCCAAAGCGATGCTTGCTAAAATGAACTTGGTGACCACACAAGAGGGCGAAGGCGTGGATAAGGTATTAGATGCCGCCGCATTAACCTATGTGGCCGCTGCTGTTGCTTCGGTTGCGCAATTGTTATACTATGTTCTCTTGCTAACGGGCCGTCGGGACTAACCAAAGGCAAACAACCCTTTTAACGTTGCGTCCGGCAAGATTTTTCGTCTGCCGGACTTTTTTTGATCCAAATATGAAAACACAATTCATCAACCTACTTGGGTATAATCATTGGCCGAACACCTTGCTGTTTCGGTCTATTTCTACCTGGCCAACACCCAACCTGACCGCCAATAATTTATTCGCACACATTTTGGCTGCACAACAAATCTAGCTAAACCGTTTACGCAGAGAAGGCTCTTCTGTCGCTGTTTGGCCTACTTTCCCCCTCAAAACACTTCATACTTGGATGAGAATTTCAAACAGCGATTGGCAGACCTATTTGTCTTTTTTTGGGAAATGAAACGTTACAAGAAAGCATTTCGTACCAAACCACCTCCGGAGCCTCTTTCCAAAACACGAGAGCCGAAATCATTACCCATGTTTTGAATCATGGAACACACCATCGGGCACAAATATCGGCACACATTCGGGCCACCGGAGACATTCCGCCAGCAATAGACTACATCGTTTATTTACAATTATAAACCAACTCTTAAAAAAGAAAAGCCACCCTTGCGAGCGGCTTTTCCACAAAAGACGGATTTTATATGTCCTAATGTCCCACCATTATGGTTTTCCTGTAGATTGGTCTTGACAGGTAGATTGGTTGTGAAGAGAAGTGCGGTAAAAATCCGCCTTTTATCATCTTTGTTAATGATATACACGCAATAGCATATTGAAAAGGATCAATACAAGTTAAAAAAGCGAAAAGGCCCCTCGGATTGAGTGGCCTTTTCTCCAAAAACGGATTGTTGTCTTTTAATGTCCCACCATTAAGATTATTGTCTGCCAGATTTGCCGGTGCAGTAGATCAGGTTCTGAAGTTGAAATGCTGTTGGTACAATCTGTTTTTGGTGATTCCCTACACCTTACTATTACGAGATTTCAGGAGAAAGGGGATCATATACCCCTTAACTATTTCCGGTTCCACCACCTCCCGTATCTCCGCCATCGCCCCCATCTCCTTCACCACACTCTCCACCTCCGGTTCCTTCATCACCATCATTCCATTCATCATAGGCAGCAGCGGCAGCTCCCAGAACACCTCCGACCGCAGCACCAACCGCAGCACCTTGCGGCCCACCTACCATTCCACCTACCAAAGCCCCTGCTCCGATACCCGCAGCAATGGTATTAAACGCATCTGAAGCCCCTTTACTGGCATAGGCAACCGGATCTTCCTCGGCTTGGTCGGCTAACTTGATCGAACCAGCAGCGATTTGTGCCGCAACCGAATTGGCCGCAGCCATGTCCTGAAGGCGTCCGGCGATTGCTTTCCCTTCCTTATAGGTTTTGGCTTTGGCTAATTGACGAATTACGCCTGCTTCGGCTGGCGTAACAAGTTTGCGTTGTTGGAGTTGGTTCAGTTTTTGATTCAGGAATTGGGGCATTTTTCCAGCTTTGTGCGCACGGCTGAGCTGACAGCTACATACCGTTTTTACACGGGCTTCGAGGGCTGGTCCTGTAAGTGGTTTCTTCTTGTTGTTGTTACGAGGCTGTGCGATGGTGAACGAGAGGCCCATGAAAAGCAGCAGCGCTGAGAAAAGAACTTTTTTCATGACTATCAGAATTGTTGTTTTGAAGTTATAGGTTCAAGCATTGGCCTCCACCACTTGCGCGCCCATAGGTCGAGGTCTGCACTTGTTATTTCCTTACGCCGGAGCGCAAAACAAATCTGCTCATTACAAAAATAGTTTTTTTGGATCCACCTTTTTGAGCATTTCAAAACAGCAGGCTAAAGGACACCCCAACCTGCTGTTACTGGATTTTATTCGGAGATTTTGACTAAGGCTTATTGAAAATCTAAACTCAACGAAACAAAGAGATTCCGGCCTGGCATAAATACCCGACGTGGTGTGGCGCCACGCATGAAACGACTCATATGCTCATAATAGGCAACATCGAATAGGTTGTTTACACCAGCCGTAAAACGATACCCATTGCGGATTTTATACTGTGCGGTTACATCCCAGACCATAAATGCAGGAGTTGTCTTTTCGCCATATTCGGTTGAAATCCGGTCTTGTTTTTGGGCATGACGCATCGCAATTTCCGGACGGAGTTTGCCTTCCAGAAAGGCGCCAGAAAGCCGGAATCGGATTTCCATCGGTGCCGTTTCGGGCAATGGTTGGTCTCGTTCTAAGTCTTCACCATAGGTATAGGCCAAACTCAGTTGGTGTTCCAAATTCAGGGGCCATGCCTGTGTCCAAGCCGCTTCAAAGCCTGTTTTAACGGCTTCCTCAATATTGATTACACGCCGAACGCCGGGACTCGTTGCCACCCGTGGTTTTAAACCTGCTTGAATGGCGGATGTAATGTAGTCTTGTAAATATGATGCAAACACATCCACATTCACCAACGTATTTGCACTTTTATAGGCGAACGTTAAATCAGCTTGGGTATTGATTTCTGGTTTAATATTCGGATTGCCCAATATCTCGTAGGGGTCTTGACCCACCGGAAAATAGTTGATATAGCGCTCCGAAAGCCCACCGCTCCGCATCGCCCTTCCCAACCAAAGCCCATACGTCACCCTATGCGCTTTGTGTGTCGTCCCAATGCTGAAGTTGGGATTAAGCTGTACTTCGGGCGCTTCGGGGTTTTGGGCCAAGAAATGTGCATCTATGGCCGTTGCACTGGCTTGGTTCAGGTCTAACCGCCCCGATACAAACACATTCCAGTTGCGGTGTAGGTGATACTCTGCAAAGAGACCGGTTTTACGGATACGGCTGCCTTGCCAGATGTTGTCGGTAAAGACTTTTCCAGCATTGGGGCCTGTTAACATTTTCCGGGTCCGTGTTCCGGTTGCCTCATCCATCCGAAAATCTGCCCCCAGATACAGCATATTTTTGTCCAGCCGCCACAACCCCTCGGTACGAGCACTATAGGTACGTGTATCCGCTACCGACTCCGCATCCATTGTTCGGGCGGTTTGCAAAAAATTGTTCATCAGGTGATCCACAAATGTTGCAGCGAGGGTGGTATTCCAATTCGCTAACCTTCCGACATGGAAACGGGCATCATGCCGGAGACTCATCAACCACGTATCATCCTTCCGCAAATCCATCGGTAAAGCAATAAAATCGGTATCCCGTGCCAGATTACGGGTAAGCGACGCTTTTATTTGGTGGTGTTCCAAGAGTTTCACACCCAAATTGGAACCAAAACTGCCTCTGTTGAAGTCGGATTCCACCAAGATCCCTTCTCCGTCTTGATAATCTTGGCCTTGAGACCACGCAGCAAACAAGTCTAAATTGTATTTTTTCGTATTAAGCCCCACCACGCCTTCGCTCCGGACCACCTGTCCATTTTGGTCATATCCGCCTGAAACACGACCAGAAGCCTGTTTTTTTTCGGTAAAGCGCAAAGGAACAGGAACAAAGTTAATGGTTCCGCCAAATCCGCCACCATATCGTAGGGCGTGTGGGCCTTTTAACACCTCCACCCGATCTACCATATTCGGCGCCATTTGGCTGGTAGGCGGATCCATTCGGTTGGGACAAGCCGCTGCCGCAGATTGTGCCCCATTCATGACGATAGTTAATTGGTCGTATTTAAATCCACGCAAGACCGGATCAAATCCATAGTTTCCACTTTTACGGATGCTGCTGATGGCCGTTACTTGGTTCAACACCGCCCCACCGTCGTGGGCCAAGCGGTCTTGCTCGTCCAGCTCCATGACGGTTCCCTGATTGGTTTTAGGACGTAATGCGATGACCGTTACAGGAAAAGCCTCCATCATCCGCTCGGTTTTCCGTACATAACCAGATTGTATGGCCGCTTGAACTCCCGCATCTGATAATTCCCACATTCCATAACCCACATGAGATAGGTGCATGATTGCTCCGGCTTCATACCTAAACGAAACCACCCCTTTTTCATCCGAAAAACCCGTTTGACCTGCATACCGAAACGAAACCTTGATCAACGGAGCTTCATTCTGGGCATCTATCAAACGAAAATGGTTTTCTGTTTGTGCCCATACGGTCGGTAAAAGCCCACACAAGAGCACGAGCGTCAGGAAAAAAACCTGAAGCTTATTGTTTTTTTGTTTCATATCTACTTTTTTTATCCATTAAAATCACACCTGAGCCCATCGCTTAGACAAAATGCACAGGCAAAGCAGCCTTCATTCCAAAACAGGAAGAATACGTTGCTAAACTTAGAAGAGGTGGTCTTAGACCTGAGGTGGATGTTCGATGTCTGGCAGAAATCCAAGACGCTCCGGTGGCGCACATTGTGGAAATTTCAGACCATTCACTTCATGAAATGCAAAGAGTTGTGCTGAAAAGGGTGCCACATAAACCCAAGAACCTTGTTCCTGTACACGTTGGGATGGAGCCTTTTTCCCGGATTCATCCCACGTCTTATTCAAACGAAAACCTAAGTAACATCGGCCTTGACAGTCCGAATTGGGATTGGCACGGTTCACACAATAGTTTTTTGCAATAAACTCCCTACGCAACAGGAAATCCCACTGTATCCAAACCGAAAGACTGCCTTGGAACAACAAGAACAAAATCAGGGAAGGAGATACTATTTCACGAATCGTTTGCACAGGCATTTATTGTCAGATATAAACAATTTCCTAAATCCATCTATTCTCCCTTGTAGGGAATTCTTGCATTCACCAAAAACACACACCTACACGAACCATGAAAACATCTTAGGATCATAATAAGAATAGGACGCTATTCAAAATATTTTACCCTTTACCAATTCCATACGGTTTTTGTGCAACAACTGCTAAGGCGAATCCGGAATCATATCAAAATTTTGCCTGTTTTTGAGACCAAGTAACCCAAAGTCCCGTTGAAATAAAGGGGGCTGCGGCGTAGATTAGGAGCGTTAGGAAAGTCATCAAACCAATAAAAGAACATCATAAGCCATAATAAATACTTTTCTCCACCCAAAACACCCTCCACAATGGCTCATTCTCCCGAAGTGACGCAACTACTTTCCCGCATCAATGAAAATGATGATCAGGCCATGAACCAACTAATTCCTATCATCTATGAAGAATTAAGGCGCATTGCCCATGCCAAACTCCGTTGGGAATCATCGGGGGTAACCCTCAATACAACGGCTTTAGTGCACGAAGCCTACTTTAAATTGGCAGACCAGAAAGCCGCCAATTGGCAAAACCGGAATCATTTTTTTGCGATTGCCGCGCAAGCCATGCGCCGGATCATCCTGAACAATGCGGAGAAAAAACGCGCCCAAAAACGAGGTGGTAGCCAACGCGATTTAGATGTGGATGAAGTGGCCGAATGGCTGACGGATACGCAAAGCGAAGAAATTTTGGCATTAGACGAGGCGTTAGAACAACTTAAATCCTTTGATGAACGTGGATATAATGTGGTGGTTTATCGGTTTTATGGTGGGCTGAGCTACGAAGAAATTGCCGCCATCATGGAACTCTCGAATATTACCGTCCGTCGGTCTTGGAACGCAGCCAAACTCTGGCTGGGGCGTTCCTTGCGAACCTCCTTGTTGGGATAATTTTTGAAGGGTAAGATCATTTCTTTATCTTTTTCCGGCGTTTCTTCTTAAAACCTCGGTGCGTCTTTTAGCACCGCTTGGCCATCACAAATATCACCCCTCTTGCCTTTTTCGTGCAAGCATAAACCCATCTTACCATGACTCCCGAACGCTGGCTTGAAATTCAGAAACATTTAGATGTATTGCTGGATATGAGTGCGTCGGATAAACGCACTTACCTGCTAAAAATAGGACAGCAAGATCCGGAGATGCACGATGAACTAAAAAGCCTGCTGGCGGAAGAGGAAGAAGACCGGGTAGAACACATTTTTGATGCCGTTACCCCACCTCCTGCGGAACCCATAGCACAATATAATCCCGGTGAAAAGGTGGGGGGCTATGTCTTGCTTCGGCAAATAGGACGTGGCGGCATGGGGGAAGTTTGGTTGGCTGAGCGCCAAACCGCCGATTTTCATCAACGGGTGGCCCTGAAGTTGATCCGAAAAGGGATGGACAGTGAGGATATTTTGACCAGATTCCGTACCGAACGACAAATTCTGGCCCAACTCAATCATCCCAATATTGCCCGTTTGTTAGACGGTGGTGCC
Source organism: Bacteroidetes Order II. bacterium (assembly GCA_016788705.1). Classification (NCBI taxonomy): domain Bacteria; kingdom Pseudomonadati; phylum Bacteroidota; order unclassified Bacteroidota Order II.; species Bacteroidota Order II. bacterium. Next base: position 21,373 of record JAEUSQ010000007.1, on the reverse strand, counting down.
ACCGAGTCAGGGATGCCTTTTTTTGTGATGGAGTATATTGAAGGCGTCCCTTTCCTCCAATATTGTGACGATCATCGGCTCACCATCGAGGAACGGCTCAGACTTTTTCGGGAAGTGTGTAGTGCGGTGCAGTTTGCCCACCAAAACTTGGTCGTACACCGAGACCTGAAACCGACCAATATTTTAGTGACGCCAAACCGACAAGTGAAGCTCTTAGATTTCGGGATTGCGAAGGTCTTGAATCCGGATCAACTGGCGGTAGAATCATTGCATACGGTTCCAGAATTGCGCATTTTAACTCCAGCCTATGCAAGCCCGGAACAAATCAAGGGTCTCAGCCTGACGACTGCCAGCGATGTATATAGCTTGGGGGTTTTGCTCTTTGAATTGCTCACGGGGTCGCGTCCTTTTCCCATCGCCACCCGCGTACAAGCAGAATTAATTCGGGTAGTTTTGGAAGAAGAACCGAACAAACCCAGCACCGCCATACAAGAAATCCGGGAAGTTTATATAGGGCAAGGCAATACCCGAACACTGGATCCCAAAACCATTAGCACCACCCGCAGCATTTCTCAAACCCAACTTATCCGCAAATTGCGGGGCGATGTGGATAATATCGTCCTGAAATCGTTACGAAAAGAGCCAGAGCGTCGTTACGAATCGGCAGGGCAGCTTAGTGAAGACATTGGACGTTATTTGGAAGGCAAACCTGTTCTCGCATTGCCAGATACATTTTCGTACCGCGTGACCAAATTCATCCGTCGTAACAAGTGGGCTGTAGGAGGGGCCGCCGCATTTTTGGTCTTGCTCCTGGCCTTTTCCGTGGTCATGACCTGGCAAAACAATCGCATTCGTGAGGCCCTGAACCTTGCTGAAAAAGAACGCGACAAAGCCAAGGAAGTGGGTGTCTTCCTAACGGACTTATTCAAGGCCAGTGACCCCACCAAATATCCCGAAGGGGAAATTCCCGTTCGTGCCATCTTAAAACAAGGGACTAACCGCCTCAAAACCGAGTTAAACAACCAGCCAGAGCTTCGTGCAGAAGTTTTAACGGTTTTGGCGGATGTTTATAATGGAATGGGCGAATTCAATACCTCCGATTCTCTCGCTCAGACAGCGATCCGTCAGTTTCAATCGCTGAACTCCGTTTCGGAAGCCTATATTGATGCGCTAAAAATTAACGGCGACACCAATTTCCGGATGGGGCGTTTAGACAAGGCCATCACGTCCTATGAAACAGCTTATCAGATTCATCAATCCCATCACCCCGTTCCAAATAAGCAAACCGCAAGTTTACTCAATGGCCTTTCGATTTTTGCCGGAGAAAAAGGGCAAACCGACCGCGCCTTGTCCTTGATCCAAAAAGTGGTCTCAATCCGCCGAAGCCTGCAAGACACTACCGAAGCACAAAATTTTGCCAGTAACCTGAATACCCTTGGTAATTTTTTGCACGACAAAAAGCGGTATAATGAAGCCGAAGCAGCCTATGTGGAATCATTAGGAATATTAAAGCGAAGCGTGGGCCCCGAACACCCTTATGTGGCCTTCCAGTTGAACAGTCTCGCCACCTTAAAATCCGACCAACAAGCATTCTCTGCGTCTATCCAGTATTTTAAAGAAGCAGAACGCATTGCTACCAAACGTCTTCCACCCGGTCACCCATTTGTTGGATACCTTTGGCACAACATGGCGACAGCCTATACCAAAAATAAGCAATACACGCAAGCCCTTCAGGCTGTGGAAAAAGCCATTTCGATTCGTAAAGCCACCAAACCAATTGTGGCCAAAGACCTGCAAGAATCGGAGGTGCTTCTCGCAGAAATTAAAGAAAAGTATTGATTAAACACATCTGTATGATGTTAAACATTATTCTATGTCCATAGTTTTTTGAACAAAATTTATCGGACACTTAACGCTGCAACAATAAACATACCGCGTGGCAAGCCACCCCTTCTTGCCGTCCCACAAAACCCATCCTCTCGTTGGTTGTGGCTTTTACCGAAACTTGGCCTATTGTTATAGACAAATCCTCGGCGATGTGTGCCCGCATTTGATCTATCAAAGGGCGGAGTTTGGGGCGTTCTAAAACCACTGTCGCATCCACATTGCCCACTTTATAGCCAGCACCGTAGATAAGGTCCATAACCGCCCGCAATAGGTGACGGCTATTCGCTCCCTTCCAGTTAGGATCGTTATCGGGGAAATGTGCGCCAATATCGCCTAGGGCTGCTGCACCCAATAAGGCATCGGTAATCGCATGGAGCAACACATCCGCATCGGAATGGCCCAATAAGCCTTTTTCAAACGGGATCTCCACGCCACCCAATATAAACGGACGGCCTTCCATCAAACGGTGAACATCATATCCAAATCCTATTCGCATAAGTTTTTGTTTTTACAAATCTAATTTGTCACTTTTAATCATTTGCTGCCATAGAGGCCAAAATACTTCTGCAAATGCCCAATCTTCGGGTGTCGTGATTTTCAGGTTCCACGAACTACCGCTCTCTAAATTAACCGAGTAGCCAGCCCGTTGTACCAGCGCCACATCGTCGGTTTCATTCCAGCCATGCTGGGCGGCCAGTTGATGGGCATGTCTAAAAATGGATATTAAAAAGCCTTGTGGGGTTTGCATCCGGAAAAGCCCGTCTCGCGGAACGCTATCGGCAAATTTACTTCCTTCAACCTTGCGCAACGTATCTGCCACCGGAATGGCCAACGACGCCGCGCCATTTGCCGCTACACACTGGATCAAAAGGGTCACGTCATTGGGCTGAATAAACGGACGGACGGCATCATGCACCAGCACCACCTTCGATGCCACATCAATCACTTGAAGCCCATTTTGCACACTTTCTTGGCGCGTAACACCACCAGAGACTATTTTCTTAATTTTAGACAGGCCGTATTCTTCTTGCCAAGCCTCCACCACGCTTTCTTCCCCTGGTGGACAAACCAAGACCACTTCCCCCACTTCGTCACAGGACTCAAACACCTGAGTGCTCCTCACCAATAACGGAACACCCCCCAATAAACGATATTGCTTTTTGAGGCCTCCTAGGCGCGTTCCACGCCCCCCCGCCGGAATCACTACCGAAGTTGAAGGTGTCCGCGAATCCATCATATAATTAACATGGCATCGCCATACGAAAAGAGCCGGTAAGACTCTTCTACGGCAGTTTTATAACAGTGTAACATAAAATCCACATCCCCGGCCAACGCCGAAACCAACATCAGCAGCGTGGATTCAGGCATGTGAAAGTTGGTCATCAATCGTTGGGTGACAGCAAATTGATACGGTGGATAGATAAATTTATCGGTCCAACCCATTCCTGATTTTAGCAATTTTTCTGGTGAGACATTAGATTCCACTGCCCTAACGGCTGTTGTTCCAATCACCGTAACCCTTTGCGCTGAATTTTTCAAGGCGGCGTTCACCGTGTCTGCTGTTTCTGGACTGATGAGAAACATCTCGGCATCCATTTGGTGCTTTTCCACATCATCCACCTCCACCGAACGAAAGGTTCCGATGCCCACATGGAGTGTCAATGGAGCAGTAATCACCCCTTTTTCCTTTAAGGCTTGTAGTAAATCGGGCGTAAAGTGTAATCCGGCAGTAGGCGCGGCCACGGCACCACGTTCCGAAGCAAAGATGGTCTGATAGTCCAATCTATCGCTCTCTTCATCTGGCCGCTTAAGATAGGGTGGAATAGGCACATGTCCTATTTGGTCTATCAAACCATTCAATGCCACGGCATCCCCTTCAAACAAAAAGCGGACGGTCCGACTGCGATCAGTAGGTTTGTCTATAACCTCGGCAGTCAAGCCTGCTTCAAACCAAAGTTTTTCGCCCACTGGCACTTTTTTCGCTGGAGCCGCCAATACGTCCCATAGATGTGCCGTAGGATTAATGGGCCTCAAGAGGAATAACTCGATTTTGGCCCCCCGCGCATTTTCGCCGAGTAGCCGCGCCGGAAATACTTTGGTATTGTTCACTACCATCACATCTCCGCTCGAAAAATATTGTGGTAAGTCGGCAACATGCCGATGTTCAATCCTTCGGTCTTTTCGATGAACCACCATCAAACGGGCACGATCTCGCGGTGAAACCGGGTGACGTGCAATCAGGGATTTCGGGTAATCAAAAGTAAATTGTGATAATTTCATGGGGTAAGATTCACCAATTACGCAAAAGGAAAGCCTTTTTAAGGAAAGCCTTTTTAAGGAAAGACTTGCTAATGGAACGCCAAGAATATAACTTCAAGCTGAACTTAAAACGGATCATGGTTTTTGAATTTTGACCGTTTAAGCCTCCTCTAATCATGAAGGAACGATCATGAACCGAATTTATCTCGTTTTACTGGTTTTCTTCGCTGTCATTTCCGGCTGCGACCACGGGTTTCAGCCACCGGAGCGGGGAAAAATTTCTGGAACCATTTTTTTCAAAGGGAAATGGCCCCCTGCAGAAGAAGTCCGTGCGTTGTATTTTGGTGCAGCACCATTTACTCCCTGTTCGGTGGATGATATTGTGGCACGTTTCAGTGAAGTTGCCCTCAGCAACGACCTCAAGGCATCGGGCACAGACATCTCACAATCCACTTTTAGCATTAGCGATGTAAACCCCGGTGTTTATGTGTATTCTGGGGTTTATATGCAATATGGCCCGACGGTCTTGGAGATAAAACCAGTAGGGATATTTACGGAAAACAATGGTACTTTCATCGTGTCCTCTGGCCAAACCGCCGAGATTAGCCTTACGGTAGATTTTAATCAATTCCCCCCTTTTCCACCGACTTCCTGTCCCCAATAAAACCCCATACAACATGAACTTACGTTTCCTTTTTTTGGTGTTCTTCGGGGTTATGTACTTTGGCCATACACCCCTCCTTGCACAATCGGCCACTTTTTCCGGGACGGTTCAGACGGAAGATGGGAAGCCTTTTCCTGGCGCCACCATTCGGCTATCCGGCACCGGATATGGAGCTGTTTCTGACATAAACGGCCATTTTATCGTAAGATCCGTTTCGCCGAATGTCTATCAGGTCATCGTTTCGGCAGTGGGATACCTTACCCAAAAAGAAACCATCTCGCTAAAAGTTGGAGAAACCTTGTTACGTACCTACCGCTTACGGGAAGAATCCATGCAAACCGACGAGGTGGTCATCACAGCAGCCCGCCGCGAACAACTGAACTCCGAAGCACCTGTAAGTATCGCCGTACTCGGCGCAAAAGACATCGAGGTCAGGAATATTGTTCAATTAGATGATGCCCTTCGCTATACACCCGGCGTCCAACTATCAGATAACCAAGTAAATGTGCGTGGTTCCACTGGTTTTTCATATGGCGTAGGTAGTCGTATCCAGTTTTTGGTGGATGGCGTGCCAATGCTCAATGCCGATACCGGAGGAATTGCCTTTAATCTTGTTCCTACCGCCCAAATAAAACAGGTTGAAGTCATCAAAGGGCCTGGATCCGCCCTCTATGGAGGAGGGGCTTTGGGTGGCGTCATCAACGTAATCACCAAAGACTTTCCGGAAAAACCCGAAACATCCTTCAGAAGTTATGCAGGCGTTCACCCACCCGTGCGGTACACCGAATGGAAACAAAGTTGGACAGGTAGCCAACGAAACCGCTATTTTTGGGGCGCTAACATCAGTCGTTCCGAACAAGTTACACCCAAATTAGGCTATTGGGTGAACGTGAACTACGCCCAAACCGAAGGCTATTTCCAAAATTCGGATGGGTACGAAGGGTATCTCGCCGCAAAGTTAGGCTACCAATTTAGTAGCCGACTCAAAACAGAGACCCTCGTCACCAGTAGCCTCACCCACAAAAACGGCTTTGTTTATTGGGCTAGTGGACGCGATGCCCTACGGGTCGCCAAAACCAGCCTGCTCAATGGTAGCTCCGACAATGAAGTCCGGCGCTTGGCCATATTACCCGTTTTTACCTTTTTGGTGAATCCATCTGTTTTTATCTCCCTCAAAAACCGTTTTTATGGCGGAACTACCATCCCCATCTGGAATGGCGCACTGGTGGAGCGGGATCAATGGACAACGGGGGTACGATTTGGGAGCGAACTCCAGGCCAACATAGACCTAAAGGCAAAACGATACCTCATCTTCGGAGCGGGGTTCGATCAAAATGCCACCAATTCAAAGCGGTTCTTTGGCGGGGATGATACCAATTTTGCCCAACCGGAATGGGCCGTATTCGGGCAATACGAACAACAACTTTTAAAAAAAATCAACTTGGTGGCTGGGTTTAGATTGGATCGCTACGAGATCTCATCTACCGACGTCGTACAACGGTTCAGCCCTAAATTTAATGTGTCTTATACCTTGAATCCAGCGCTTAATCTTCGGGTGGCTTGGGGCTATGGCTTCCGCGTGCCGGGGATCACCGAACGATATGTGAACAATAGCGAATTCTTGCCTGTGATTCCTAATACCCAATTGCGCCCTGAAATATCGAATGGCTACGAAGCAGGTTTAAAAGGCTTTTTTGCATTGCCTATCGAGGACTGGGGAGGACAATACGATGTGGCGGCTTTTAGCAACCAATACACGGATCTGGTAGAACCCAAATTTCAAAACAATGCCCGTGCCTTCCAATTTGTTAACCTAACCAAAGGACAAATCAATGGCGTAGATGCCTCGGTAAGTGCCGGACGTAAAGATGGCCGATTGTTATTTAACCTCGCTTATTTATTATTAGACGGCAAGGACCGGTCCGATCCAAACAATATTTTGCCACTGAATTATCGTTCCAAACACTTGCTCCAAGCCTCTATCTCGGTTTCACCCCTTCAACGGTTAGAAGTAGGTTTAGACTTCCGATATGCTTCTGCATTTGAACGGGTAGATTCCGATTTTGGCAACTTCATCCCCGATGCCACCCTCCACCTTCCTATTAAAGTCTGGGATGCCCGCCTCCGCTACGATTTTGGTAAAATACAAATATCGCTATTGGCCAAAAATGCTGGCGAATATTATTACATGGAACGCCCAGCCATTTTGGCGCCTACCCGTAATTTCATCCTACAACTTCAAGGGAATTTATAGGCATAAATTGAATCATCAACAAAGTAATTTATGTTTGCCTTTGGAGCACCATTAGACCTAATAGGTATCAATCCATATGTTTTGGTGCCAGAGGCGATCCTTCTGGAATTATTTTTCCAAGCGGGTAAACACAAAGGACCTATTCCGGTCTGTGGGACGATCAGTGGCAAACCCTTTCTGCAAACCTTGGTACGCTACAGCGGTGCTTGGCGACTGTACGTCAATGAAAAAATGTTGCTAAAATCCCCTAAGCGTATTGGCGAAATTGTTCATCTTACCCTTTCTTATGACCCCAGCGACCGATCTATCCTCCCGCATCCAGAATTGGTAGCTGCCTTAGATGAGAATCCTTCGGCTAAATTGGGCTTTAACCAGTTGACACCCTCTCGAAAAAAAGAAATTATCCGCTACATTGCAGCCCTGAAGTCGGAAGAAAGTATCCGTAGAAATGTAAAAAGGGCAATCCGGTTCCTTTTGGGACAAGAGCGGTTTATCGGGCGAGATACGCCTTTATAAGCATTTACCCCCCTACCAATTGGTGATGAAACCGCGCAAAAACCTTCGTTCCGACCAGTGCCGACACAGCTACAACGGCCATTGACCAAATGCCATGCCCCAGTAAAACAAAAACGGGACCTGGACAAGCCCCTGTTAACGCCCAGCCCAGCCCGAAAATCGCACCGCCCACCAAATAACGGGTGTTAAATCTCCCATGTTGCCCTTTCTGTTCCGGCACCACCACCTTTCCAAATACATCTTTTACCTTAAACCGCTTAATCATAAACGTAAAGAAGGCCCCAAAACCAATAGCCGTCCCTATAATACCATACATATGGAATGATTGGAAATGGAACATCTCCTGAATCCGGAACCAAGAAACGGCCTCACTTTTGGTCATCACAATGCCAAACCACACACCCACAAAGAGGTAATACACCCAACGAAAAAAAGAAGATTGATACCACATATCACAACCTGAACAAAATGGGTAAAACAAACCAAGATCCCAAAAGACCGCCGATAAAAAAGCCAAGTACGGCCACCAGAGACGGGAACTGAAAATTAGACAAGCCAGCAATGGCATGACCCGAAGTACACCCATTGGCATACCGTGTGCCAAAACCAATTAAAAAACCACCCAGAACCAAAACCAAGATGCCTTTTATTGAAAACAAAAAGTCCGTCTCAAGCAGAAAAGCGGGGCTAAGTTCACTTCCGGTTTGAATGCCCCACTGCGCGACTAATTGGGTTGCTGCAACCGAAAGCTGCATTTGATGTGGATTTAAATATACCGATGCCAACCATCCGCCCAATACCGCTCCCAAGAGCATCGTTAGATTCCATAACCCTTCCTGCTTCCAATCGTACCGTAAATAGTCATCTTTACCAGGTATAATGGCTGCACACATATGTCTGAAGTTCCGTGAAATACCAAAGGGTTTCCCTTCATAAAACGCCAATAACGGTATCAAAAGGGCTATCATAAAGCCCGATACATACCACGGCCACGGCTGAGACAACCAAGCTATTAATCCTTGCATTTTCTGTTAACTGGTTATATTGATGTCATTCGGAATAATATTGCAACTTACACCAACCAATCTTTGGTTATTATTCCATTTTGTTATAACGAAGTTACCAAAAAGAAAAAAAGTGCCGCCTCTGTAAAGAAGCGACACTTTGTCAATATCGGGCTGCATGGCTTAGCCGATGAGTTCGGCCGAGCGTACCGTTTCGGTTTCCGCTTTTGACGAAACAAGCAAATCCCGATACTTACGAACACCCGTACCAGCAGGCACCAAATGGCCTACAATTACGTTTTCTTTGAGGCCGCGCAGGTGATCGGTCTTGGCCTGAACAGCCGCAAGTGTCAATACCTTTGTGGTTTCTTGGAAAGATGCCGCCGAGATAAAGGAATCAGTCGTCAATGAAGCCTGGGTAATACCCAATAATGTTGGTGTTGCTACAGCCTGACGGGCTTCGCGAACAACCGGCAATTGTTTATCAAGGCGCTTCATTTCCGATGTATGCTCACGTAGCCGCTTTCGGTCTATGATTTCGCCGATTTTAAGCAATGTATCTCCCGGCTCTTCTACCACAAATTTATCAAACAAGTGGTTGTTCACTTCTTCCAATTCAAAGCGATCTACCAAATCCTCGTCCAAGAAATCGGTATCACCCGGATCTACGATGGTCACTTTTTGCATCATCTGACGCACAATGACTTCGATATGTTTGTCACTGATGGTTACCCCTTGAAGACGATACACTTCCTGAATTTCATTCACCAAATACGACTGCACAGCAAAAGAGCCTTTGATGCGCAAGATGTCTTGTGGGGAAACCTGACCATCCGAGAGAGGATCGCCAGCATGTACATAGTCATTCTCAAAGACCAAAAGGTGCTTAGACAATGGCACCAAATACGTGCGTGAGATAGAACCATCTCGACTGGTGATGACCACTTCCTGTGCCCCACGTTTCCGTTGACCAAAAGTTACTTCACCATCAATTTCAGAAACGACCGCCCCATCCGTAGGCTGGCGTGCTTCAACAAGTTCCGTTACCCGAGGAAGACCGCCCGTGATATCCCCCGTCCGTGCTGTTTGACGGAAAATCTTGGCCAGTACTTGCCCAGACTGTACAAATTCACCTTCGCGAACCTGAATACGAGCACGGACTGGCATCGAGTACTCACGCAATTTACCGTCTTCTGCCGTAACATTGACGGCCGGGGTGAGGTTTCTTTCACGCCCTTCCGTTACAATAATGTCGCTATTTCCTGTTTGCTCATCCGACTCCACCTTATAGGTCGTCCCATCAATCAGGTCTTGGTAGGCCACAATCCCGTTTGTTTCCGAGATAATAAGGCTGTTAAAGGCATCCCATTGGGCAAGAATTTGGCCTTCTTCGACTAACTGACCATCTTCAACCAATAATTCTGAACCATATGGAATCAAACTGGACATCAGGTGTCTTCCACCGTCATCCACAATTCGGATTTCGCCAGAACGACCCAAAACAATCATCCGAGGGCCATTGCCATCATCATATTCCACACTGCGCATGTTCTCAAACTCTACTTTTCCACCAAAACGTGCAGAGAGGGCACTTTCGGCAGCAATACGTCTTGCTGCGCCCCCAATGTGGAAGGTACGGAGGGTCAACTGGGTTCCAGGCTCCCCTACCGATTGTGCGGCCACAACCCCTACGGCTTCTCCGGTTTCCGCCAATCGCCCAGAAGACAAATTACGCCCGTAACACAGGGCACACACCCCACGACGCGACTCACAGGTCAAGACAGAACGGATTTCCACCGTCTCAATAGAGGTATTCCCAATCAGGGCGGCAGCCTGTTCGTTGATCATTTCATTGGCACGCACCAAGACATCACCTGTCAACGGATCCTCCACATCATGTACCGAGACGCGCCCAACAATCCGATCTTCGAGTTTTTCAATGATATCTTCATTGTCCTTAATGGCCGAAATCGGAATACCACGCAAGGTTCCGCAGTCATGGTGGGTAATCGTCACGTCCTGCGCAACATCCACCAGACGGCGGGTTAGATAACCAGCATCTGCCGTTTTAAGGGCTGTATCTGCCAAACCCTTCCGTGCACCGTGCGTAGAAATAAAGTATTCCAATACCGAAAGTCCTTCTTTAAAGTTGGAAACAATCGGATTTTCGATAATTTCACCTGCACCGCCAGAAAGGTTTTTTTGTGGTTTAGCCATAAGACCACGCATACCACCCAATTGTCGAATCTGCTCTTGAGAACCCCGTGCACCCGAGTGGGCCATCATATAAATGGCATTAAACCCATGGCGGTCTTTTTCAAGGGTTTCATACAAGACCTCAGAAACCTTATTGTTTGTTCTGGTCCAAACGTCAATAACCTTGTTATACCGTTCATTATCGGTAATGAAGCCCATTTCATACTGACCCCGCACTTCCGAAACCTCGTCGTGGGCCTTATCAATCAATTCATGCTTCAGATTCGGGATAACAATGTCCGAAATCGAGAACGACAATCCCCCCCGCATTGCACGGTGGAATCCCATATTCTTCACATTGTCGAGGAAGGTTGCCGTACCCTTAAATCCGGTTGACGCAAATACCCGACCAATGATGTTCCGGAGATTCTTTTTTGTCAGAACCTCGTTCACATACCCCAATTCTGTAGGAACGATCTGGTTAAAGAGGGCCCGCCCAACAGTAGTTTCAATAAATTTGCCCGGTCCCAGCCGAAGCGAAATCTTTGTATGCAATTTCACCACCCCATGATCGAACGCTTGCACTACTTCTTTGGTGTCCGAGAACGTCATGCCTTCGCCCACTTCGCCAGGAAGTAACTTGGTCATGTAATACATACCCAAAACCATGTCTTGGCTCGGTACGGCAATAGGGCCGCCATGCGCTGGACTGAGGATATTATGCGAGGAAAGCATCAATGTCATCGCCTCCAGACAAGCATCGTGCGAAAGCGGTACGTGAACCGCCATCTGGTCGCCGTCGAAGTCCGCGTTAAAAGCCGTACAGACCAATGGGTGCAGTCGAATCGCCTTTCCTTCAATCAACGTTGGCTGGAAAGCTTGGATACCCAAGCGGTGCAGCGTGGGTGCACGGTTCAACATAACCGGATGGCCGTCAATCACTTTTTCCAAAATGTCCCATACATCCGGCGTGCGACGATCCACCACTTTTTTAGCACTCTTCACCGTTTTTACGATCCCACGTTCAATCAAGCGCCGGATAACAAAAGGCTTAAACAATTCTACGGCCATTTCTTTCGGAAGGCCACATTCATGCAATTGCAATTCCGGACCAACCACGATAACAGAACGACCGGAGTAATCCACCCGCTTACCAAGCAGGTTCTGGCGGAAGCGCCCACTTTTCCCCTTCAGCATATCCGAAAGTGATTTCAAGGCGCGGTTAGAGTCGCTCCGAACGGCATTTGCCTTCCGCGAATTATCGAACAACGAATCTACTGCCTCCTGCAGCATTCGCTTTTCATTCCGTAAAATAACTTCAGGCGCCTTGATTTCAATCAAACGCTTTAAGCGGTTATTCCGAATGATCACCCGGCGATACAAGTCGTTCAGATCGGAGGTTGCAAAGCGCCCTCCCTCAAGCGGTACCAAAGGCCGAAGTTCCGGCGGAATCACTGGAATCGCACGCATCACCATCCATTCCGGACGGTTTTCTCGCTTTTTATTCGCCTCGCGGAAAAACTGAGCCACTTTCAACCGCTTTAAAGCTTCTTGCTTGCGTTGTTGACTTGTTTCTTCCCGTGCCTCCGTTTTTAACTCCACCACCATTTTGTCTAAGTCCACCATTCTGAGCAAATGCTCTACGGCGTCCCCACCAATTTTGGCGATGAATTTGCGCGGATCCGAGTCTTCCAGCAAGTGGTTATCTTCGGGCACTTTGTACTGAAGGTCAAAATAGTCGTCCTCCGAGAGCAATTGATTGTTATCAATCCCAAACTCCCGTGCAGAACCAGCCTGTATCACGATATAATTCTCGTAATAGATGACCTTATCCAAATCTTTGGTCTTGATTCCGAGCAAATTCCCGATTTTATTCGGCAAACTGCGAAAGTACCAAATATGAACAACAGGGACACTGAGTTGGATGTGTCCCATACGTTCACGACGAACGGCTTTCTGGGTTACTTCAACCCCACATCGGTCACAGATAATGCCTTTATAGCGAATACGCTTGTATTTGCCACAATGACATTCCCAGTCCTTAATTGGACCAAAAATCTTTTCGCAAAACAAACCGTCTTTTTCCGGCTTGAACGAGCGATAATTAATGGTTTCCGGCTTTAAGACTTCTCCATAGCTCCGTTCCAGAATGCTTTCTGGTGACGAGAGGCTGACGGTCATCGTACTAAAGCTCTTTTTGAGTTTTTGTTGCTTGGTATAAGCCATATTCGGAGTCCCGATTTTAGCGTCCAGCTTTTAGTGAAACCAACCAGTACAATGAAGTTCATTGCACTGGTCGAAGCGCTCAATCAATATCAATTTCCAATCCCAATCCCTGCAACTCTCGAACCAATACATTAAAGGATTCGGGCACATTAGGTTCAGGCATATTCTCACCTTTCACAATGGCTTCATAGACCTTAGAACGGCCTTGAACATCATCGGACTTTACGGTAAGCATTTCTTGTAACACGTTGGCAGCCCCATAGGCATATAACGCCCACACTTCCATTTCCCCAAAACGTTGACCCCCAAATTGTGCCTTACCTCCCAGTGGTTGCTGGGTGATCAGGCTATAAGGCCCAATGCTACGGGCATGGATTTTATCATCTACCAAGTGCGAAAGTTTGAGCATATAGATGACGCCAACCGTGGTCTTTTGATCAAAAGGCTCTCCGGTTAAGCCATCATAGAGCTGTACACGGCTGTCATTGGGCAATTTGGCCAAATCCAATTCCGATACCACGTCTTCCAACTTGGCTCCATCAAAAATAGGGGTTGCATATTTAATGCCCATTTTTTGGCCTGCCCATCCCAACATCGTTTCCAGAATCTGCCCAAGGTTCATCCGACTGGGAACCCCCAATGGGTTCAAAACGATATCCACGGGAGTTCCATCTTCGAGGAATGGCATGTCTTCCTGAGGCAGGATTTTAGAGACAATCCCTTTATTACCGTGGCGGCCTGCCATCTTATCACCTACCTGAAGTTTACGCTTCTTGGCGACATACACTTTTGCAAGCTGCACGATACCCGGTGGAAGTTCATCCCCCATCTGAATCCGGTGTTTCTCCCGCTTCGCATCGCCCGTAATATCGTTCAGTTTAATCTGGTAATTCCAAATTAATTGACGAACCAACTGATTGACCTTCGGATCGTCGGTGAAGCCGCGCTGGGTATTCAGGTTCATCGGTTCCTCATTCATCAGGGGCGACAACGTAATGCGCCCGCCTTTCGGAATGATCACCTCTCCTGTCTTACGCTCAATTCCACCAGACGTCTTCCCATCCACCAACTTAGAAAGTTTGTTAAAGAAAGAACTTTGTAACTTCCTTAGGTCACGATCCATTTGGGTGTCAATTTTTTCCAACTGCTGCTGCTCTGTCTTCTTTGCTACTGCGTCGGCAGCTTTACGGCGTGAAAACAGATTGGTACTAATGACCACCCCATTCATGCCGGGACTGGCCTTCAGCGAGGCATCTTTTACATCACCCGCTTTATCCCCAAAAATGGCACGCAACAATTTTTCTTCCGGCGTCGGGTCGGTCTCTCCTTTAGGGGTAATCTTACCCACCACAATATCCCCAGCCTTAACCTCGGCACCTACCCGAATAATCCCACGCTCGTCCAAGTCTTTGGTCGCTTCTTCCGAGATGTTCGGAATTTCACGGGTCAGTTCTTCTTCGCCACGCTTTGTGTCCCGGACTTGTAATTCAAACTGCTCAATGTGAATAGAGGTATAAATATCGTCTCTAACCACTTTTTCCGAAATCACAATGGCGTCCTCAAAGTTATAGCCTCGCCAAGGCATAAATGCCACAACGACATTCTGACCCAGTGCCAACTCACCCTTTTGGGTTGACTGTGTATCGGCCAAGATAGTCCCTTTTACTACAGGCTGGCCCGCTTTCACAATCGGACGCTGGTTTAGACAAGTGTCTTGGTTCGTGCGTAGGAATTTGATGAGGTGATACGTTTTATCCGAATTCTCGAACGAAACTTGTTCATCCTCCTCTTCTCGTTCATAAGTCACTACAATCCGGGTAGCGTCCACAAATTTCACAATCCCTTTGCCTTCCGCCACAATCACGGCACGTGAGTCGCGTGCAACCCGTTCTTCTAATCCAGTTCCTACAATCGGGGAATTAGGACGAAGCAATGGTACTGCCTGACGTTGCATGTTCGAACCCATCAACGCACGGTTCGCATCATCATGCTCCAAGAATGGAATCAGACTTGCCGCAGGCGATACAATCTGATTCGGCGCAACATCCATATACTGTATATCCGCTGGTCGCTCCAAAGGAAAGTCACCCGACTTCCGGCACTTCACAAACTCTGTCAAGAAGTTACCTGCATCATCAATTTGCGCATTGGCCTGCGCAATAACAGCATTATCTTCTTGCTCAGCGGTCAAATACACAATCTCATCCGAAACCACCCCATCCCGAACAATCCGATACGGCGTCTCGATGAAACCAAAATCATTCACCCGTGCATGAACACAAAGGGAAGAAATCAAACCAATGTTCGGGCCTTCCGGCGTCTCAATCGGACATAAACGGCCATAGTGGGTATAGTGAACGTCACGTACCTCAAAACCAGCCCGTTCCCGCGTAAGACCACCAGGACCCAAGGCCGACATCCGCCGCTTGTGTGTCAGTTCAGACAGCGGATTGGTCTGATCCATAAACTGACTCAGCTGGTTTGTCCCGAAGAACGTATTGATCACACTCGATACCGTCCGGGCATTCACCAAATCTTGAGGAGTGAAATTCTCGGCATCACGCAGGTTCATCCGCTCCTTTATAGTCCGCGCCATCCGTGCAAGCCCCAAAGAAAACTGTGCCGCCAATTGTTCACCAACCGTTCGTACACGGCGGTTGCCGAGGTGGTCAATATCATCCACCGATGAACGATTGTTTTGTAAATTCAGCAATTCTCGTATAATCGAGACAATATCTTCCTTGGTCAGTACCAGCGTATCAGGATCTATGTCTTGCTTCAAACGGCTATTGATCCGATAACGACCCACCTCTCCCAAGTCGTACCGCTTTTCAGAAAAGAAGAGTCGCTCCAAAACAGTCCGAGCCGCTTCTTCATCTGGCGCCTCACTGCCACGCAATTGCTCATAAATGTATTCTAGCGCTTGCTTTTCATTCGTCGTGGGATCTTTCCGCAAAGTCTTCAATAACGAAGATTTATCAATTTCTTCAGATTGATCCTCTTTAAGGAGGTAAATTCGGTCTATGTCATAATTTCGGATCACATCAAAATCACTGTCCTTCAACTGAGTATCCGCAGCAATTAAAACACTGCGCTCAATTTTCTCCGAAACCACCTCTCCTGTATCCTCATCTATCACTTCGGTTTTTGCTTCAACCGCAATGTCAGCAGCCAGCATTCGCCCAACGCATGGCGAGAACGAGGCCATGTCGGTCAAAAACACTTCGTCCGCAAGATCAAACAAGCGAAGAATGGAAGCATCCGACGAAAACCCAAGCGCCCGTAACAACGTCGTAACAGGTAATTTTTTCTTGCGGTCTATATATGCCCAAAGCAGATTGGACACGTCGGTGGTAAATTCTACCCACGATCCACGAAACGGGATGACCCTAGCAGAATATAAGGTAGTTCCATTTGGGTGTTGAGACTGACCGAAGAATACACCCGGAGAACGGTGCAACTGCGATACAATAACCCGCTCGGCGCCATTGATAATAAACGTTGCTCGGTTTGTCATTGCAGGCAAATTGCCTAAATAGACTTCAGACTCGATGGCTTCTTCTGCCTCGTCTTCGTCTTCGTCTTCATTCGACGACAGGCGCAAGCGGGCCTTCAGGGGAACCGCAAAGGTGAGACCCTGCTCAATACATTCCTCGATGGTGTGCTTGGGCGGGTCTAATGAATAGTGGATAAATTCCAAAATGGAGCGCTCCCGGCTGTCTTGAATCGGAAAGTGCTCGAGGAACACCTTCTGCAAACCCGCATTTTTGCGGTCTTCCGGGGCACAATCAGCCTGAACAAACTCTTCGAACGACCGAAATTGCACATCCAAAAAATCTGGATATTCCAAGATATTCCGAACCCGTGCAAAAGTCTTTCGTTTGGGTGTGTTCAAGCCGTTCAACGACATGGTTGAGTTTTCTGCCATTGATAACATCTCCCTATTTTTGATAACCTGTGATCGCAGGCCACCAATGCCATGAATAGGATATCGTGTTGTTTAAGACGGGCATTCCGCCTAAACAGGTTGTATTACGCAGGAAAAGCCGACTCCGCGGGATAGAATTTTCCTCCACAACAGAGCCGGCCTGAAGCTTATGATGATAAAGAACGTACGAAAATATCCTGTATCAAATCATATGCCTTATTTCATTTCAACAACACCACCTGCTGCTTCAAGGGTTTTCTTCAACTCTTCGGCTTCGCCTTTAGAGATGGCACTCTTGAGCGTGCTCGGGGTTTGATCTACCAACGCTTTGGCTTCTGCCAGACCGAGGCCGCTAACCGCACCACGAACAACTTTGATCACTTCAACCTTCTTAGCATCTGGCTTAAGGCCCGTGAGGATCACATCAAATTCTGTTTGTTCTTCTACTGGAGCCGCTTCGGCTGCAACAGCAGGACCCGCAACCGCTACCGCAGCAGCAGCTGGCTTAATGCCATAATCGGCTTCCAGAATTTGAGATAGTTCGTTGGCTTCTTTGATGGTAAGGCTGACTAACTGTTCAGCCAAGGCTTTTAAATCTGCCATTTTGGTTTCTCCTGCCGGGGTCTTTGCTTTCGCTACCCGGCAAATTAAGGTTTATGAGGTTATAAGAGGATAGGCGAACCCACCCCGTTGGTTAGTTTTCTTTTTCAGAAATTGTTTTCAGGATGCCCATGATGTTCGAGCCACCCGACTGCAACGCACCTACCACGTGAGTGATCGGAGAGAGCAACAAGCCAACAATTTCACCGATCAACTCGTCTTTGGACTTGAGTGTGGTCAGGGCTTCGAGATGTGAACTCTCAAAAACCGCACCATCTACGTAAGCAACCTTAAACTGGAGCTTATCGTTGGTTTTGATGAAGTCTTTTAGTACACGTGCAGGAGCTGCAGGATCGGATGTAAACGCGACCGCCGTTGTGCCATTTAGGAAGGTATATACCCCTTCGTATCCGCCCAAACTGTCCATAGCACGGCGTACAAAAGTATTTTTCAGCACCTTAAACTCGATGCCAGCAGCGCGAAATTTATTTCGCAAATCATTGGATTGGGAAACGGTCATTCCCTGAAAACTCGTAAGGTAAACCGCATTCGAGTTCTTTAGACGCTCGGTGATTTCCTCGATGACGACCGCTTTATCTTCCTTTTTCATAGTTGAATTCCTCGGTTGATCAGGTTAACATTAACGGATGGTGTTGACGGCTTCGTTACGGTCTATCGCAACACCGGGACCCATCGTAGAAGAAAGCGTGACCGACTTTACGTAGGTACCTTTAGACGAAGATGGACGCAACCGTATTACTTCGCGGATAAAGGCTTCTGCATTTTCTTTCAGTGCAGCGTTCGCGAACGACTTTTTACCGATACCCGTGTGTAAGTTCCCAAATTTATCCACCCGGAAGTCAACCTTACCAGCTTTGGCCGCTTGAACCGCGCCTACAACATCATTTGTAACGGTTCCGGTTCGTGGGGAAGGCATCAAGCCTCTTGGACCCAAAATCCGCGCAATCCGTCCCAATTGTGGCATGACGTCGGGCGTTGCAATCACCACATCTACATCTGTCCACCCTTCCTGAATTTTCTGAATATACTCGTCCAATCCCACAAAGTCGGCACCTGCATTTTTAGCATCGTTCCACAACCCTTCTTTGGTCAGTACAAGAATTCGAACAGTTTTCCCTGTTCCATGTGGTAACATGACGGAGCCACGTACCATTTGATCTGCATGACGCGGGTCAACCCCCAGCCGAATGTCCACACGAATAGATTCGTCGAACTTGGCGGTTGCTGTTTGTTTTACCAGTTCTATGGCTTTTTCCAGACCAACTGGCATTTCTACGTTACCCAACACTTCCAAGGCTTTTTGGTAACGTTTTCCTTTTTTTGCCATTTTTTTGACAGGTTATGCGGTTCTTGCGCCTCCTGCATATTGCATTTAGGCTCCCGCAAGTGAAGAAAACTAATACTTATTCTGGAACACCTGATACATTCACCCCCATCGAACGGGCGGTGCCTGCAACTTGTTTGGCTTTTGCTTCTAAGCTAGAGCCACCCATATCTTTTTCTTTGGTCTTCGCGATTTCAAGGCATTGCTCCCAAGTAATCGTACCTACTTTATTACGCAATGGATCTGCAGCACCCGATTCAATGCCTGCCGCCTTCTTAATCAGAACGGGCGCAGGAGGGCTTTTCAGAATAAAGGTGAAAGACTTGTCACTGAACACCGTGATCACCACTGGGATCACATAGCCCACTTTGTCTTGCGTAGCAGCATTAAACTGCTTACAAAATTCCATGATATTTACCCCTTTTTGACCCAAGGCTGGCCCGATTGGCGGGGCTGGGTTGGCTTTGCCCGCTGCTACTTGCAGCTTAATGTAGCCGTCAATTTTTTTTGCCATAGTGCAACTTCGGTACAAACGCCCGTTTAGGCTCCCGATTTAATGTGATTGGTGTGGGGTTTTCCCCGTTATTAATGAAGTTTATGCTTCGTGTTCAATTTGTAGATAGTCCAATTCAAGCGGCGTTTTACGACCAAAAATGGAAACCATAACCCGTACTTTCATTTTGTCTGGGTGTACTTCTTCTACAAAGCCACTGAAATTATTAAAGGGGCCATCTATGACCTTTACCGCATCCCCGGCTTTAAACGGAATTTCAGGTTGTTCTCCTGCCTCCCGCACTTCTTTCATTTTACCCAATATCCGGGAAACTTCTTCAGGCCGTAACGGAGTGGGTTCCTTCCCTACATTTGGAAATCCAACCACCGATGCTAGACCCGTAATAACGTGAATCAGGTCATTATCCAGAATCGCCTCAATGAAAATATAGCCTGGAAAAAGGGTTTTCTCACGAGTACGCTTTTTGCCTGCCCGCATCTCAAAAATGGTCTCATTTGGGATCAATACATCCCCTACACGGTCTTCAATTCCCAAGCGCCGAAGTTCGGAAAGCAAATTTTCTTTCACCTTCTTCTCATGGCCTGAAAACGTGCGTACAACGTACCACTTTCGGCTTGTATTTGATGCGGATTCTTTCATACAAAGGGACTCTTTGCGCTTGTGGGAGGCAATCTAAACAGGAGGTCTTGCGGAATTCAGGAGAAAAACTTATAAAAGTTTTCCAAGATCAAACTAATGACCGAGTCTGCCGCAAACGTCAGAAAGGAAACCAATAAAATGGCAACCGTTACCACAATGGTGCTTTCAATAAGTTGTTCACGTGTAGGCCAACTAACTTTTTGAAGTTCTTTTAATACTTCTTGTAAATAGGTGCGTATGCGCTCCATAACTGATAACATATTTTGGTGTAGCACCGGCGGCAGGATTCGAACCCACACTAACGGTTTTGGAGACCGCTGTACTACCCTTATACTACGCCGGTGGGTATTTTTATGCAGAATGTTAATATAAGACGTTGCCCGTTTATATCCTATAACATACCGGGTGTAAATTACAATTTTTCCGTTTCTTTACAACAAAACCATCTTCTTCTTTGTGTCCTATCTGCTGGATTACCCCAAAAGCATATACGGAACCTCTTTCCACAAGGTGTACAATTTGGTGCTTTCTGGTTCCTACGATACGCGTCATGGTTAAATACGCCGTGGTGCTATCTCCCCGTGCCAGCAACGGACGCCCGTCACTGAACGTCAGCGTACCGGAAAATGGTACTCCATTCATATTGACCATTACAAACGCTTTGTTCAATAAAGCTTTATCCGAAATGGGACCTCCGGGCGGCAATCGCTTCAAAAAGACTTCCAGCCAATTACCCGTAGACATAAGCCTGGTGAAGCAATAACCATACCACGACGGCCAGCACCTCTTTCGAGCCCTTTTAATAAAATGCCTACGGTTGTTCCACGAGAGACCATTGGAACCTCACGCCCTTCAATTATCAACGCAGCAATTGTTGTCTTGAATGGTTTATCCGTACTGCCCACCAATTCTACCACATCCCCCACTCTGACGTTTCCTTCAACTACCGGACCTGTTAGTATCTTCTCCTTGCCCCGAAATATAAAACTGATCCTCGATGTGAATTACAAAAACAGGGTCATCCTGAGGGACTCCCCATTCGGACAATACCAAACCTAAAAACAAGCAAGCAACTGATACCGTAAACTGTACCTCCTTTTTCATGGGCATTTCCCTCGTGTTGATTGAAAGACTAAGTTTTGAACCATAAAAAAAGGGTGAAGGAAACTTCACCCTTTTTAAAGTCATTTCAATCAGTCTTTAATCAAGGATTTTGGATACCACACCAGCCCCAACGGTGCGTCCACCTTCGCGGATGGCAAAGCGGAGACCTACTTCCATCGCAATCGGTTGGATGAGATCCACCTTGAATTGGGTATTGTCACCAGGCATAATCATTTC